>CAIQNQ010000149.1 GCA_903873165.1 uncultured Methylococcaceae bacterium
ACGGAGCGGTTTGGTAAGTTTTTAAAAGTAACCTTTGGTGAAGCGCATTACGAAGAGAATCTTAAATACATTGAGCAGGCCTTGGGTAAGGATATCCGTAAGTATTTCTTAAAAGATTTTTACAATGACCATTTAAAGCGTTATAAGAAACGCCCGATTTATTGGTTATTTAGTAGTCCTAAAGGTACGTTTAATGCCTTAATTTATCTGCACCGTTATCGTTCTGATACAGTGAGTGTGGTGTTAAATGATTACTTGCGGGAGTTTCGGGCTAAGTTAAGTGCCCATAAAATTCATCTGGAGGCTGTCAGTATTAGTGGCAGTGCCTCTGCCAGTGAAAAGACTAAAGCCCTTAAGGATATTGAGAATCATCGTAAAATGTTGGATGAGTTGGATACCTATGAGCGTGAGGTATTGTATCCCTTGGCGACTGAGCAATTAGAGATTGATTTGGATGATGGCGTTAAAGTGAATTATCAGAAGTTTGGCGAAGCACTTAAGAAAATACCCGGTTTAGCGGCGAAGGAAGATTGAGGTGTTGCCAATCAAAACTTTGTATATTATTGCCGGAGCCAATGGGAGTGGTAAAACGACCTTTGCAAGTCAATACGCCAATCAAGAGAATATTAAATTTATTAATGCTGATGAAATAGCTAAAAAATATGATCCTCAAGATGTTCAAAAGTATAAAGTTAAAGCGGGTAAGGAGTTCTTTGAAGAACTTAATATTTCGTTACAAACAGAAGAGTCTTTTATTATTGAGACTACATTATCTGGCAAGTATCTGATAAAAGTTATTAAAACAGCCAAACATAATGGTTTTAATATCACTTTAATTTATTTGTTTTTGGAAACAGAACAAGAAAACATTTATAGAGTAAAAAACAGAGTGCTCAATGGTGGTCATCATGTGCCAACGCCAGACATTATAAGACGTTATCATCGTAGTCGACAGTTGTTTTGGCTGGTTTATCGTGATTTAGTGGATAATTGGTTATTGTTTTTTAATGGCGATGACAATTTTGAGCTGGTTGCTGTCAGTCATGAAGTTTATGACGATGGTTTATTAAACCAATTTCTTGAAGGAACTGAATATGAATGAGTTGGAAAAGAAGATTTTAAAGGTGGCAACTAAAGCGGTTAAACAAGCGCAATTTGATAGCCTACAAAGAGGCGTTGCTAATGTTTACAGCAAAAATAAAAGACTCTACTTTCAGTTACCCGATGGCACCATTACTGAACAAGTTCCCGTTTTGTATCAATCAAGTTCACAACTCGATTCCGTAGTCGAATAAGCAATTGAAGATCGATTTAAATGAGTGTGTATTCAAATGAATTGTGTGAAATAGGCAAAGGTAGATTGAAATCAGTATGAGTGAAGACAAGATAACTCAAGCTTTAAGCCGTTTGTTTGAGCGGCATCGGATTGTATTTTGGTATGACGCTAAACAGGAGTTACGCCATAGCTATGAAGGGTTGAATATATCGGGCGTTGAGAAAATAGAACTGCTGAATAATGAGTTTGGTGTTAAGCACCTAGTTTTACGAGGGCAACCTGAACAAAAGTTTTTGCTGTATCGAGAAGGCCCACAAGCTGATGATTTAGACAATTGGTTGTTGGATGTGCAATTGGCTTACGGTGAGTTTCGGACTGATCAAGTGGCTATTATATTGGCTGAGCTAGAACTCAGTCTTGAGTTTGCAGAAGTGGTGCGAGCTCATTTAGAGTTTTACCAAGCCAATAAACGTAAAGAGGTCTTAACACGCTTACTAAAAGCGGATGATACGTTGGGTGCTATTCGTTTAAAGATGCTGGCAGTTTGTGCAAACGCTGAGCCGCGATTGGATTCTGTCGTGGAATGTTTACTGCAAGAGTTGGCTGAAGGGCGCAGTGATAAAATCAAATTAATTGAGCGTTGTCATCTGGATGCTTTTTTCTGGGAACAAATGACGCGCTGCTATGGTTATAAAAGCGCTGAACCCAGTATTCATGATTTTGTTATTGAGCTTTTTAAATCTTGTTATGCCATGGGTTTGGAAGGTGAGATTCGTTTAAATGGCGATGCCTTAGTATTTTTAAAGCGCTGGAAAGACAGTCGTCAGTTTGAAACAAGTTTTGAAACCTTGTCTGCTGAGTGTGCGGATACCTTAGGTATTGAAAAGGATTTAACTAAACGCGATTTTAGAGCGTTAATTGAACTAGATTACTTTCGTTTAATTGATCAAAAGATTATCAGTGACTTGGTTACTCAGGTGGCATTAAGAACCCTGAGTAGTGGTGATATTGCGCTATGGGTGCGTCAGCGTAGACAGAGCCATTGGTATCGAGAATATCGGCATTTGTATGAAGCTATAGATTTTGCGGCCCAGTTTTTTCAAATCTTGGGCGATGCGCAGTTAACGATGGGCAGTTTTGTTGAAGGCATTGAGCGTTATAGTCGGCTTTGGTTTAAGTTAGATCAGTTGTATCGTAAATTTACTTATCATGTCAGGTTATCCGGTCAAGCTACTCTATTGGGCGCACTATCGGAACAAGTCGAAAACTTTTATGCTAACAATTATTTATTAAAACTGAATGATCAATGGCAGGCGTATGTGGATAGCTGTCAGCAATGGGAGGCAAGTCCTGTGCTGTTGCAAGCTCATTTTTATGAACGGTGTGTGAAGCCGTTCTTAAATAAGGACAATAAAGTCTGCGTTATTATTTCTGATGCGTTACGTTATGAAATTGGCGATGAGTTGCTGAGTTTAATTCGTCAAGAAGATCGTTATGATGCTCAGTTAGAGCCGGCTTTATCCATGTTGCCTAGTTATACTCAATTAGGTATGGCGGCCTTGTTACCTAATACTTCTTTAGCCTTGGCCAATAATGATTCAGGTACTGTTTTGGTGGATGGCTTAAGTTCCCAAGGCACAGCCAATCGAATTAAAATTCTCAATCACACCATAACCCAACGCAGCACAGCCCTTAAAGCCGATGCTTTTATGGCCTTAAATAGGGATGATAGTCGAGCCATATTACGCGATCATGATGTGCTATATATTTATCATAATCGGATTGATGCTACCGGTGATAAGCGAGAATCTGAAGAACGGGTTTTTGAAGCAGTTGAAGATACGTTGCAAGAGTTAATTAAGTTAATTAAAAAGCTAACCGGTGCTAATGCTAGTAATTTGATTGTCACCTCTGATCATGGGTTTATTTATCAAAATCGGACCCTAGAAGAGAGCGATTTTGCAGAGGTTGAACCGCAAGGACAGCCAGTTTTATTTTATGACCGACGTTTTGTCTTAGGCTTAGATTTGCAAGAGACGCCAAGTTTACGACAATTTAATTCTGCTGAGTTGGGGTTAGTGGGTGATGTGGAAGTACAGATTCCAAAGTCTATTAATCGCTTGCGTTTAAAAGGTTCGGGTAGTCGATTTGTGCATGGCGGAGCGTCATTGCAGGAAGTGGTTATTCCGGTACTAAAGATTAACAAGAAAAGGCAGAGTGATATCTCTGCGGTTGAAGTAGATATTTTAAGAGGCGCGAGTTCTGTTATTACTTCGGGTCAATTGGCGGTAGGGCTTTATCAAGCACAACCGGTAACTGATAAAGTGAGGCCGAGAACGTTAAGAGCCGGTATTTACACACAAGACGGTGATTTGATATCTGATAGTCATCAGCTTACGTTTGATTTAAGCTCTGAAAATCCTAGAGAACGTGAACTGCAAGTGCGTTTTGTACTGACACGTAAGGCGGATGATGCCAATGGTCAGGAAGTGATATTGCGTTTAGAAGAACAACATTCGGGTACTTCACATTATAAAGAATATAAAACGCTTACTTTTCAAATGCGCCGATCATTTACCAGTGATTTTGATTTTTAAAAGGATTGTATGAACGAACTTGATCAAAAAATTAATACTCACTTTGCGGGCTTAGTTGTCCGTAAAGACCTGGTAAAAACCGTTAAGGGCAATGCGATTGTACCGTCTTATGTGCTGGAGTATTTATTAGGCCAGTATTGCGCAACCAGTGATGAAGCTTCTATTAAGACAGGGATTGAGACGGTTAAGGAAATCTTACGTAAGCATTATGTGCATCGTAATGAAGCGGGTTTAATTCGTTCGCATATTAAAGAGAAAGGCCGTTATAAAGTCATTGATAAAATTAGTGTGGCTTTAAATGACAATGAGGATGTGTATGAGGCGACATTTTCTAATCTAGGTATTAAGAAGGTATTAGTTGATTCAAGAACTGTTAAGACGCATCCTAAATTATTGGTGGGCGGTGTGTGGTGTCTTGCTGATTTAGAATATGAATTTGCTGAAGAAAAGAATGATAGTCCTTGGATTTTGGCATCGTTAAAGCCGATTCAGTTATCGCATTTTGATTTTGATAGTTATGTAGAAGCCCGTAAGCAATTTACCACGGATGAGTGGATTGACCTGTTAATCCAAAGTATCGGTTTTAATCCTGGGTTGTTTGGTAAACGCAGTAAGATGACCCAACTTATTCGACTCATTCCCTTTTGTGAACGTAATTACAATCTGTTGGAGTTGGGGCCTAAAGGGACGGGTAAATCACATATTTATTCTGAGTTTTCTCCGCATGGCATTTTAGTGTCGGGTGGGGAGGTAACAGTACCTAAATTGTTTGTGAATAATTCATCAGGAAAAATAGGCTTGGTTGGGTACTGGGATGTAGTGGCCTTTGATGAGTTTGCTGGTAAGCAAAAGAAGGTTGAAAAAGCCTTAGTCGATATCATGAAGAATTACATGGCGAACAAGTCTTTTTCACGTGGAGTTGAAACTTTTGGTGCTGAGGCATCCATGGTTTTTATCGGTAATACTCAGCATACTGTGCCTTATATGCTTAAACATTCAGATTTATTTGATGAGTTGCCCGATAAGTTTTATGACTCTGCCTTTCTTGATCGAATTCATTATTACATTCCGGGGTGGGAAGTGGATGTAATTCGTGGCGAAATGTTTTCTAGTAATTATGGTTTTGTGGTGGATTATCTAGCCGAGATTCTTAGAGCCATGCGTAACCATGATTATTCTGATCGGTATAAAGAGCATTTTACCTTGTCATCGGCTTTATCAACCCGTGATCGTGATGGTATTAATAAAACCTTCTCTGGCTTGATGAAGGTTTTATATCCCCAAGGTGAAGCGTCTAAAGAAGAAATTGAAGAGCTTTTAAAGTTTGCCATTGAAGGGCGTAAGCGCGTTAAGGATCAATTGATGCGTATTGATACGACGTACCCCAAAGTGGCGTTTACTTACGAAGATTCTGCCGGTCAAACATTAAGGGTTAAGACGCTTGAAGAAGATGAATATCCTGATTTGTATTATAAAACCGTTGCTGAAATCACGCTGGAGACTATTGATACGGATAGTATTTTAACAGAGTCAGAGTCAATCCCTGCGTCTGTGCAAATTGAAAAGCCAGTTACGTCAAACGTGCTTAAAGAGCAGCATCTTAGTTTTCATGAGAATCAAAAGGGTATTTCTTATGATGCATTGTTTGGTGTGTATTTGCGGGGTGTAAGTAAAATAACGATTACCGATCCTTATATTCGCTTGTTTTATCAGATCCGTAATTTAATGGAGTTTATTGAAACTGCACTTAAGTTTAAAGCACAAGATGAAGAAATTTCTATACACCTTATAACCTCTGAAGATGATTTTAAAGCCGATCAGCAAAAAGAATGTTTAGATAAAATCAAGGACTCGTGTGCCGCGATAGGTATTCAGTTTACTTGGGAGTTTGATGGAACAGGCACAATACATGCTCGGCATATTGTTACTGACTTGGGTTGGAAGATATTGCTGGATCGTGGTTTGGATATTTTTCAGAATTATGAAATGAATGATGCTTTAGCTTTTGCTAATCGCTTGCAACAGCATAGAGCCTGTAAAGCCTTTGAAGTGACGTATATTAGGAAGAAAAAACCAACTGATTGAGCATCGATTCTAAGGTATCGTTTTAATTTTGGTGTGATGCAGATGTTTTAATTATGGGCATCTAAATAATTTTGTAACAGTGATTATGGTATAACAACACATAATGACTAACGTATAACAATGAGAATATTACTAAGGATTTATGGCTGTAACGCAATACGATTTTGATCCGAGCTATGGATACACATTAGAAACTTTGCTAGATGTTGAAGTCCTTAAAGAACCAAAAGATTTTGACGATTTTTGGGGTCAGCGTTATCAAAGAGCATTAGCACTAGATGCTCAACCGCAAACAAAAATAATTTCAGAGAACTCATTCGGTTGGCAGGTCTTAGAAATAAGTTATACCTCTACTGATAATTTTAATATTAAAGGCTGGTTATTATTGCCAGTTTCAGGTGTCGTTAAACGCGGATTTATTGTAGGTCATGGCTATGGTGGTTGTGATGGTCCAGTGTTTGACTTTCCTTTTAAAGATGCGGCCATTTTATTTCCGTGTTTCAGAGGTTTAGCGCTGAGTACACATCCAAGTATTTCTTCCGAACCTTATTGGCATGTTTTACACAATATAGATGATAAAGATCATTATATTTTGGGTGGTTGTGTAGAGGATGTTTGGTTAGGTGTGAGTGCATTATTGACATTGTTTCCTGTTTTATCTGGACACCTAGGTTACATGGGTATTAGTTTTGGTGCAGGCATTGGGGCTATGGCTGTCGCGTGGGATAAACGCATTAACAGGGCGCATTTTAATGTGCCAACTTTTGGTCATCAGATATTACGCTTAAAGTTGCAAACTAATGGCAGTGCTCATAGTGTTCAGCAATATTATTTAACGCATAAAAAACAGACTATTAAGGTTTTACGCTATTACGATGCTGCCATTGCAGCAAAGCGAATTGCAGCACCTGTGCATTTTGCCTGCGCTTTGTATGATCCTTGTGTGGCGCCACCAGGTCAATTTGCTATTCATAATTCAGTGAGCAATGAGAAACAACTTTATGTTCTTGAAGCGGGGCATCATAGTTATGCTAATCAAATTGATCAAGAGAAAGAGTTAATGGGGCAGCTTCAAAGTTTTTTTAGTGAATTATGTGCTTGGTAGCGTTTTTAATTATGGTGATAAATAGACTGGTTACAAAAAGTGGGAGTGATTATTTAATTTTAACTGGGCAAATCCAATGAATCGTGAATACCACAAATGGTGGAGTACTCAATTAAAGCGTGACATGGAATTATTGGTTTTTGGTCATGCAGGTGCAAAGGTCTTAGTTTTTCCGTCACGCTTTGGACGTTTTTATGAGTATGAGAAGTTAGGTTTAGTTAATTCATTAAAGGATAAAATCCATCAAGGTTATCTACAGCTTTATTGCATAGATGGTATTGATGCTGAAGGTTTGTATAATAAAAATGTGCATCCAAAAGAGCGTATATCTAGGCATATTGAGTACGAAAATTATATCTTAGATGAAGTGATACCCTTTATGCATAAAAAGAATTCTCACGAATGTATTATCTCGCACGGGGTGAGTTTAGGTGCTTACCATGCAGCTAATATAGCTTTTCGTAATCCACATTTATTTAAAAAGTTAGTTGCTTTTTCAGGTCGTTATGATCTGACGTTAAGTGTGGAGTTTTTTACTGATTTGTTTGATGGCTTTTATAATGAGGATATTTACTTTCATACGCCGAGTCATTTTATGCCGAACCTAGAGTGTGCATGGCGCTTAAGTTGTTTAAGAGCGATGGACATTATTTTAGTGATTGGTAGGGAAGATCCTTTCTTAGCAAATAATCAGCATTTTAGTGAGATCCTTCATTCAAAAAATATAAATCATCAACTCGTGGTTTGGGATGATAGAGCGCATAGTGGCTATTATTGGCGAAGGATGGCTGGAATTTATATTTAATAAACAGCTTTGATTTAACAAATAATTTTATAATGCCATAAAAATACTTTATAATGCGCGGTTCATTGAGGCAGATCGCCTCTCCTTGCTTTACCTTCTTTTTAAGACAGAGAAGGAAGGCTTAACCGAAAGGAAAAATAATGCGACATTACGAAATTGTCTTTTTAGTCCATCCGGACCAATCAGCCCAAGTTCCAGCAATGATTGATCGTTACAAATTAACCATTGAAACTGCAGAGGGTAAAATCCACCGTTTAGAAGACTGGGGTCGTAGACACCTAGCTTATCCCATTAGAAAAATTCACAAGGCTCATTATGTCTTAATGAATGTAGAGTGTGACCAAGCTACTTTAGAAGAATTAGAAAGTGGTTTCCGTTTTAATGATGCTATTTTGCGTAGTATGACTTTATTGCAAAAAGAAGCTATTACTGAGCCGTCTTTGATTGCAACTTCAACTGCTGAAGAAAATAAAGCCGCTGAATCAAGAGCTAAAGAAGCAGCGGCAAGAGAAGCAGCTGTTGTAGTGCCTGCAACAGGTGATATCGACGAAGAAATTGACTTAGAAGACGTTGATTTTGATGCTGATGTAGAAGAAGCTGACGATATCATCGTTAAATAATACGAACACTTTTTAGATAACGGAAATTAATATGGCACGAAATATTAGACGTAAGAAATTCAGCCGAGTTAGCTCAGAAGGCGGCTCTCAAATCGATTATAAAGATCTAGATTTATTAAGCGATTATATTACTGAAACTGGCAAGATAGTACCTAGCCGTATTACAGGAACTAGCGCTAAGCATCAAAGACAAATCTGTGTTGCAATTAAACGTGCGCGTTTTATTGCCTTACTACCGTTCTGCGACGCACACAAATAACCACATAAAGCGGACGGGGCAGTGAACTTTTTAGCGACATACACTATGCGGGGACGGGTTCAGGCCATTATCGTGGCTACCTCTCTTGCATTACTGTCGCTAATGATGCCCCCCGTGAGTGTGTTAAGTTCAGCTACCGTTGCTCTTGTTACCTTAAGATTGGGTGCAAAAGATGGTCTTACTGTTTTGGGTTGTGCTAGTTTAGCAACGGGACTGTTAGGCTTTTTTGTAATGGGTAGTTTTCAGATTGCATTAATGTACGCCATGGTTTTATGGTTGCCGGTGTGGGTTATTTCAATAGTCTTAAGAGAAAGTAGATCTTTATTCTTAACGATTGAAATTGCCGTGTGGGTTGGTGTTTTAGGTGTCATTGGGTTCTATCTTTATGACGCTGATCCGGCCGCACTTTGGAAATCAATACTGATCCAGATGATTCCCGCAGAGGCTCCCGTTATCGATCTTCAGCAGAAAATCGACATGCTAGTACATTATATGACCGGAATAATAGCCGCTGGATCAGTCTGCGGATTATTATTTGGATTGTTTCTGGGAAGATGGTGGCAAGCGAATCTTTATAATCCGGGTGGATTTAAGCAAGAGTTTTTATTTTTGCAATGTAAAGGTAGGCTATCAATTGGAGCATTTGCGCTAGTAGGTCTTGCTTTAGCAACTTCTGGCGTAGTATCTGAGATAGCTTGGAATACATCTATTCTATTGTTTGTATTATTTTCTGTAACAGGATCATCGGTATTACATACTGTGTTCTCAAAAATGAAATTAGCCCGATTTACAGTGCCTATGCTGTATATAACGTTATTTTTAATTCCACACGCACTCTTATTGGTTGCATTAGTGGGCTTGAGTGATCCGTGGCTGAACTTACGAAAAATTAAAATCGAATCTACACACGCCTAAAGGCGTATAAATATTGGTTAATAACCGAAAGGTGAGGATAAAAAGATGGAAGTTATTCTTCTTGAAAAGATAGCGAATTTGGGTAACCTAGGTGACAGAGTCACTATTAAGTCAGGTTATGGAAGAAACTATCTTGTTCCACAAGGTAAAGCAGTTGCAGCAACAGTCAATAAAATTGCTGAATTTGAAGCACGTCGTGCAGAACTAGAACAAGCAGCTAAAGAAAAATTACAAGCAGCTCAAAAGTTAGGTACAGAATTAGGCAAATTAGCCATTACCATTGCTCATAAAGCGGGTGATGAAGGTAGATTGTTTGGTTCTATTGGTACTCATAATATTTCAGAAGCTATTACTGCTGCGGGTATCGCTATAGAAAAGCACCAAATCCGTTTGCCACACGGTGCAATTCGTCACATTGGCGATTATGATATCGACATCAACTTACATTCTGATGTTATCGTTACTTTAAGCATCAAAGTAGTCGCTGAAGCATAATAGTTAACGTTACAAGGTATCAGGGTTTATGGTTATTAATAATTGAACCATAAATCCTGATTCTTGTTTTATTATGCGTAGCATTTATACCGTACTATTCTATTGTTTAACACCCTTTATATTATTTCGTTTATTTTGGCGGGGTATAAAAGCTCCTGACTATCGACTAAGATGGTTAGAACGATTTGGTTTTTACAAGCACACTTACCCTCAAAATGTTATTTGGTTTCATGCCGTCTCAGTAGGCGAGGCAGAAGCTTTATTTCCATTACTTCGATTGATACAACAGCGGCATTCAGACGCCAAGTTGTTAATTACCACCACAACACCAACAGGTTCAAAGCGCGTTACATCGGTAATGGGTGAGACTGTTAGCCATGTTTATCTGCCTTATGATCTGCCCGATGCGATAAATCGATTTATCATTACGTTTAAACCAGTCGTCGCAGTTATTATGGAAACAGAGATTTGGCCTAATTTATATGTGGCTTGTGGTCAAAATTCAATGCCTTTATATGTCATTAATGCCCGCTTATCTGAGAAATCAGCACGCGGCTATCAAAAAATCCCAACATTAGTAAATTCGGCTTTAGCGCAAGTCAATGGCGTTTTTACTCAATCCCATGAGGATGCACAGCGGTTTATTACAATTGGGGCAAAAAAAGCAATAGTCACTAGCGTAGGAAATATTAAATTTGATGTAGAAGTGCCGGAAGCTATTATTTTAGAAGGTGCCTACCTAAAGAGAACACTCTTTGCTAATCGCTTTGTGTGGATCATTGCCAGCACTCATAAAGATGAAGAGGCCATTTTTTTAGCTTTATATAAGCAGATTAAACTAAAAATTCCTGAGTTACTCTTACTTATCGTGCCTCGGCATCCCGAGCGTTTTTCTGATGTACAACAACTCTGCTCACAACAACAATTAGACGTTGTTTTAAGAACATCAGCTGAGCCAATGTTGGAAAGTACAGATGTTTATCTTGCTGATACGATGGGAGAATTAAAACTACTGTATGCGGCAGCAGATGTGGCTTTTGTTGGCGGCAGTATGGTTTCAGTAGGTGGACATAATATTTTAGAGGCCTTAGTGGTTGGCGTGCCGGTAATGTTTGGCCCCTATATGGGCAACTTTAAAGAAATTTCTCGTCGAGTGCTTGAGCAACAAGCCGCTATGCAATGTGCTACCTCTGATGAAGTCATTGAGACTTTGCTAGAGTTGTATCAACAAAAAGATTTAAGATTAGCTTTAGTTGAGCGCGGTAAGCAGTTTATTGAACAAAACCAAGGTGCGATTAATAGACTTTATGAGCTATTGTCAGTGCACTTTTCATAACACTATATTGATGTGGTTTTTTCTATCAAAGCGGGTAAGACGACATTTTATTACCCCATTGATCTAATCTATTGGAATTGAATCATCGTAAAGAGTTTCAGGGGCAATATCAATTTCTCCAGGCCAAACAACAGTTCCGTAATCTACTTTTACTTTATCAAATATGACTGGGTTAGTAAGTCGATCCCAAGGTTTCATTGATAATAAAGGCCGCATATCAAATTTGCGTCTCTCTCGATTTTTAAATTCTAGTTCTAATTGATACTCGGGCAGTACATGAACAGAAATAACATCAATCAACATTGGCAGTCTCACTGAAGTGGTGCAATTCTAAAAGGTTCTTCACCATTAACGACTAATTCCCAATCAACAATTAATTCTTCCTTATGTATCTCTATCCATGCTTGCACCATTTTAAGTTGTTTTGGAGGAAGTCGTCCATCAAAGACTGAGCTGTCATCAATTAATATAGCGGCCTCTTCTCCTTATTGGTCATTAGCAGATAGGTTTGAACATAGCGTTCTTGCTTGTCACAGATTGATTTTAACTTTTAAAAAAGGATTTGTAATCAGAATCAGCGCAGACAGTTGGAATTTATGGTAGGGGAGCTTGGGTAAAGGCCAACACAAAAAACGTGTGGCCGTAGCGAATTATAAGTATAGCAGGTAAGTAATTCAGGTGTTAAAGCCAGTACAGGCGTACTGGCTTTAAAAAGATTTTAAGAGGTTGTGCTAGTTTCTTTAGCTTACTTTTTAGTTTCTAATAAGTTTTTTAAGTTTGCAAATGGATTATGACTGGAAATATTTGCATTACTACTTGATTTCTGTGTACTACCAAAACGAGTCTCTTCATAACGTTGATGTTCATTATCATGGCAGTAAAGGCAAAGTAGTTCCCAATTACTACCGTCACTAGGATTGTCATCATGGTTATGGTTCTTGTGATGAACAGTGAGTTCAGTTAAGGTGGTATGGGTAAATTCTCTAGCACATCGACCACATATCCACGCATAAAGCTTGAGTGCTTGACCACGGTAGGATTGTTCTCTTAATTCTTGATTTCGTCTGGCATCCGTAACGATTTGGTTTAACTTGTCTTTATTGGGTTGCACTTTTTTGATCGTCATATTGAGTTCTAATCTGTACTTAATTTAGTTTTACATTATAAAAAAAGAGGTGATATAGAGTCCACCTAATATCATAACGCCTAGTTTTATTTTCTCATTTCTGGATAGTCCAAGCCAATATAGTTGAGTTTTTAATTTATAGTTCTCATAAGACTTATCCGCTTTTGTGGTTAGGTAATAATAAGCGCGGGGCATCAGTCGGGCAATAAAAAACAGGGGTATCATCAGCACACTAAATATAATATAGAACACGATAATCTGTGTATCATGCAGTTCTGTATGGAAAGAGTGCTCGACAAATTGATCTAACATTGATTCAACTGCTTCGAAAATAACATCTGATATTTCAACAACAACTTCTATGATAAGGTGTGCAGCTTCAACGATTAACTCGATGAGTACATCAGGTATAGTGAATACAAGTATTACACTTAAAACCAAGAGTGCTGTATAGATATGTTTAATACTTATCGCTGGCATTCATCATCCTGTCTGTGTGTGATAATGTTATAAGGTTGTATTTTGGGTCTTATCGGCTAGTTTAAGCCTTCTGTCCAAACTTTTGCATTTCTAAACATTCTCATCCAAGCCCCATATTCATTCCAATCATCTGGATGCCATGAGTTTTGCACGCTTCTAAAACACCGCTCTGGATGAGGCATCATGATTGTAAAACGACCATCGGCGTTTGTCACACCCGTTATTCCCATAGGTGAACCATTTGGGTTAGCAGGAAATTTTGTGGTTGTGTTACCGTAGTTATCAATGTAAGCAATGGCAATGTTGTTAGCGTCTTTTGCCTTTTGAATACCTTCTGAAAATTCCGCTCTACCTTCTCCGTGAGCAACTGCCACAGGTATTTTAGAGCCAATCATATCAGTAAAAAAGATAGAGGGTGAGGGGAGAATCTCAACCATTGCCACTCTTGCTTCAAATTGTTCAGATTGGTTGCGCTTAAAGCTAGGCCACTGTTCTGCTCCGGGTATAATTGCTTTTAATCCAGACATCATTTGACAGCCATTACAAACGCCTAAGCCAAAGGTATCAGTGCGGTTAAAAAAACGGGTAAATTCTTCTCTAGCACGCGTGTTAAAAAGTATTGACTTTGCCCATCCACCGCCTGCACCTAAAACATCACCATAAGAAAATCCCCCGCAAGCGATTAAGCCAGCGAAGTCATCAAGGCTGAACTTGCCACTAATAATGTCCGTCATGTGTACATCGATACTGGTAAATCCAGCTCTATCAAAAGCCGCTGCCATTTCAACATGACCATTAACACCTTGTTCTCTCAATATAGCGACTTTAGGCCTTAATTTTCTTGAGAGTGGTGATGTTATGTCAGCATTAATATCGAAGCTTAATGTGGCAGTTAAACCAGGATCGTTATCATCAGTAATATTTTCATATTGTTGTTTTGCACAATCTGGGTTGTCACGTAATGCTTGGATTCTATAGCTCACTTCAGACCAAATATTTTGCAGTTCAGCGCGGCTAGCTGAATAAATTACGTCATTTTTGTAGTTAATGATAAGTTCAGGTTCTTTGGTAACAATGCCGAGTATGCTTGTATTATTGTCCAAGCCTGTTGCTTCTAGAATTTTAATAACACTATCACCGTCACTGGCTTTAATTTGAATGGCTGCACCTAGTTCTTCATTAAATAAGGCAGATAGCGCGTTATGACCTAAGCTATCAATCGTTATCGTTGCTCCTAAGCGACCAGCAAACATCATTTCTGAAATAGTAGCTAGTACACCACCATCTGATCGGTCATGATAACTGAGAATTTTTCCTTGCTTATTTAGGGTTTGAATTGCAGCAAAAAAAGCTTTAAGTAGTAAGGGTTCATCGACATCAGGACATTCACGAGTTTCACCTATTTGATTATAGACTTGAGCTAATATGGATCCCCCAAGGCGTGATTTTCCTAAATTAATAAATATTATTAAAGTGTCTTCATTATCCAGCCATTTTAATTGTGGCGTTAGGGTTTTATTGATATCTACTACGGGTGCAAAGGCCGTAACAATAAGCGATAGTGGAGCAATTATGGTTTTGTCTATACCAGCATCTTGCCAAACTGTTTTCATTGATAAAGAGTCTTTGCCTACTGGAATTGCAATGCCTAAGGTTGGGCAAAGTTCCATGCCTACGGCTTTGACAGTATCGTATAATTTGGCATCCTCTCCTTGGTAACCAGCGGCTGCCATCCAATTAGCGGATATTTTGATTTTATTGATTGCGGCTATATTGGCGGCGGCAATGTTGGTGATTGCCTCACCTATCGCCATTCGTCCAGAAGCGGGCGCATTAAGTATGGCGATTGGAGCGCGTTCACCCATCGCCATGGCCTCGCCTGTATAGGCGTAGTAGCCTGAGGCGGTGACCGCCACATCTGCTACAGGTACTTGCCAAGGTCCAACCATCTGATCTCTGGCAACTAAACCGGTAACAGAGCGATCTCCAATATGGATTAAAAAGCTTTTATCAGCAACAGCAGGAAAAGAGAGTACGCGTTTGACAGCCTCTTTAATGTCAACATCAGCAAAATTTAAAGCTTGAGTAATCGGTTTGATACGTTCTGTGCGTCTATGCATTTTGGGTGGCTTTCCAAATAATATAGACATGGGGATATCAACGGGTTTATCGTTTAAAAGCGCATCATTGAGTAATAAATGTTCTTCAGTAGTAGCTTCTCCAATTACGGCATATAAACAGTGTTCTCGTTCACAAAACGCTGCGAATAGATCCAGTGATTCAGGTTTAATGGCTACGACATAACGTTCTTGAGCTTCATTACACCATATTTGCATAGGTGACATGCCCTTATCGGCAATATTGAGTTTACGCAATTCGAAGCGACCACCTCGATCACAGTCATGAATGATTTCAGGTACAGCATTAGATAAGCCACCCGCACCAATATCATGTATTGAAACGATTGGTGTATCGCTACCTAGTGAGTTGCAGTGGTTAATGACTTCCTGGCAACGGCGTTCCATTTCTGGGTTTTCGCGTTGTACTGAGGCAAAGTCTAAATCTTCTGAGCCAGACCCTGATGCTTGTGAAGAGGCAGCGCCACCTCCTAAGCCAATGAGCATCGCTGGACCACCCAAAATGATGATTAAAGAGCCAGGAGGAATAACTTGTTTATCAATCAGCATGGGGCGAATATTTCCCATACCTCCTGCGATCATAATGGGTTTGTGATAGCCATTAAATGCGTTTTTTGAATCACCTAAAGCGGGTTGTTCAAAGTTTCTAAAATACCCGGCAATATTGGGTCTGCCAAATTCATTATTAAAAGCCGCGCCGCCTAAAGGGCCTTCTAACATGATGTCTAATGCAGAGGATATGCGTTCAGGTTTGCCATTATCTTGTTCCCATGGTTGTGAATACCCTGGGATTTTTAAGTGCGAAACAGAAAAACCAGTTAACCCCGCTTTGGTCTGCGAGCCTCTGCCTGTCGCACCTTCGTCACGAATTTCACCACCAGAGCCGGTTGCCGCACCAGGAAAAGGTGAGATGGCTGTGGGATGATTGTGGGTCTCAACTTTCATTAAAAACGGCACATCTTCAGTCGTATAGGCGTATCTGCCTGTTAAAGCATTACGAATGAAAACTTGAGTATCTGTTGAGCCAACAGCAACCGAGGCGTTATCATGATAAGCTGATAAAATATCATCTGGGCAACGTGTTGCAGTATTTTTTATCATACTAAATAAAGAGTGCGCTTGCTCAACACCGTCTATGGTCCACGTGGCGTTAAAAATTTTATGACGGCAATGTTCTGAATTCGCCTGTGCAAACATCATGAGTTCAACATCAGTAGGGTTTCTGCCTAGTGTATTAAAGCTGCTGTATAAATAATTAATTTCATCATCTGATAAAGCTAAGCCTAATTCTGAGTTCGCTTTATATAATGCGTCAATTCCAGCCTCTATTAAATTAATGTGTACGAGTTCTTGAGGTTGATGTTGCGAGAATAAATCCGGTTCTAGGGTATTGAGCCAGACACTTTGAGTCATGCGGTCGTGCAATAACGTTGCTATTTTGCTATTAGTTTCTGCAGCAAGCTTAACGCTTGCAGTCAATTCAAAAACAATGCCTCGTTCAATACGTTTAATATTCGTTAGTCCACAGCGTTGCGCAATTTCCGTTGCCTTACTTGACCAAGGTGACTGCGTACCTGAGCGAGGTACGACTAAAATACAGTCTGTTTCTGTTATGGGTTTAGCAACAATTGATCCATAACTTAATAGTTGGTTAAGCGTATTTAACTCTGATTCATTGAGTTGAGCATCGATGTCTATGAAGTGAATATATTGCGCAGATATTGTAGTGACATTGGGTGCAATTACGTTAATATCTGAGAGCAAGCGCTTGATTCGAAAGTCAGATAATGCTGAAGTACCAGTTATTTTTAACATGTTTAATAGCGAAGTTGATGTTTTTATTTACCCAGAGTCACCTAAATGGTTGGATCAGCTTTTTGGAGTTATTCTTTCTTGCTTAAGTCTTCTTTAAGTTCAGTTTTAATAATATTTAGTAATTGTGTGCTGCCAGAATCTGTTAATGTTTTTTCATGCTCGTCAACGATGAAAACTTGAGTGCTTTGTGCATTAGTTTCGTGGAGTTTGATGTGAAAAATATCATTCTTTGGTTTTAAGTTATCAAATAAAGTAAGTGCTTTTTGCCAATAGGATTCATCAACTATTTTTTGCTCATCTGGGTCATAATGAACAGTGAATGTTTGGGTTTCTTGATTACGCTCAATGATCTCAACAGCTTTTTTACTTAGTGCTTTATTAATGTAACGCCATGCTATAGTTGCTGGGGTGTTGAGTTCAAATAGATGTTCTTGTTCTAAAATTTGAAGTTTTTTAACCGAATCGTTTTCATTGCGCGTATTTTCAGCGACTGATTCATTTCTCTCAGCACTTTTTGGTGATGCTTGCTTGAATTGTGAAATGCTTCTTTCAGATTGCTCAGGTGTTTTGAGTTCTGCTGGCGTTTCAATAATAGGGCTTAAAGTCACTATTTGGTCATGCTTTAAATCATCAGGTAAAATGAGTGGAGGTATTTCATTTGTATATTGATAGTCTTTTTCTTTATCTGGAAATAAACTCTTTATATAGGTACATCCTGAGATGTTTAATAAAACACAGGTCGTTAAAACAAGCGTACTTGGCTTTCTTTTCATTGTATTACTTCGGCCTTATGCATAGCATTACGAACTTGAGTGTAACAATCTTCTGTAAGCCATGTTAGTGGTAAGCGAATGCCTTTTGACATTAAGCCCATTTCTACAACAGCCCATTTTACAGGGATTGGGTTTGATTGAATAAACAAATATTTATGCAAGTCTGTTAATTTATTGTCTATTGCTAGAGCCGTATCAGCATCACCGTGCATTGCTGCGGTTATCATTTCATGTACTAATCGAGGTGCCACGTTACCCGTCACTGTGATTGTACCGTTGCCGCCTAATAAACAAAATTCACGGCTTGTAGCATCGTCACCTGTATAGATAGCAAAATCAGGGCTAGTTAATGCTCTAATTTTTGCTACTCTATCAAGTTGACCAGTGGCTTCTTTTACACCAATGATGTTGACTATTTTTGATAAACGACCGACTGTTTCGGGCAACATATCGCAAGCTGTTCTTCCGGGTACGTTATATAGAATTTGGGGGATATCTACTGCCTCGGCAATGGCTTTATGATGTAGATATAGACCTTCCTGAGTCGGTTTGTTGTAATACGGAGTAACGATTAAACAGGCATCTGCACCTGCTTCTTTAGCTTTGCGGGTCAGATGAATGGCTTCTGTTGTTGAGTTTGCACCTGTGCCAGCGATGACAGGTATTCTACCAGCAACAAATTCAATGATAGTTTTTATAACATCACAATGTTCGGCTTCTGATAAAGTGGCAGATTCACCTGTAGTTCCAACAGCGACTACCGCATCAGTCCCTTGTGCGACGTGGAATTCAATAATTTTTTTTAGACTTTCCTTATCTATCGCACCGTTATCAAACATTGGTGTTACTAGTGCTACGATACTACCTTGAATCATGCAATCTCTCGATTAAAATGGAGCCAGTTATAAATAAACTACATTATAGCAAGCAAACACACAAAAAAGGTACTGCGAGCAAGGTGTTAAATGTAAAGTTACTGTTAAATAGATCGCTAAAGAAGTGTTGTTGTCCGAGAGATATTGTCTTATAAATGGAGTTTGGTGACTATCTAATACTGCAAAAGTGATAAATATCAGGTACAATAGCTTGATAAACAAACAGTTCCCCGCGCTTAATGCGCATTCTATAAATCCCATACAGGTAAATACATGTCCAATGATGTTTCAACATTAACCACTTTCCGTGAATTAGCACTGATTGATCCCGTGCTAAAAGCATTGGACGATGTGGGGTATGAAACACCTTCACCTATTCAAGCGCAAGTTATCCCTTTTATGCTGCAAGGCAAAGATGTATTGGGGCAGGCGCAAACAGGAACAGGTAAAACTGCTGCATTCGCACTACCCATACTTTCTCGTATTGATTTACGTCAAAAAGATCCACAAGTATTAGTGTTAGCACCCACTCGTGAGTTGGCTATACAAGTTGCAGAAGCATTTCAACGTTATGCGGCACACATGAAAGGTTTTCATGTGCTACCTATTTACGGTGGTCAAGATTACAGCACACAATTACGCCAATTAAAAAGAGGTGCCCATGTTGTTGTGGGGACACCTGGTCGTGTAATGGATCACATGCGTAAAGGCACTTTAAATTTAGATACCTTAAAAGTATTAGTTTTAGATGAAGCTGATGAAATGCTCAGAATGGGTTTTATCGATGATGTTGAGTGGGTATTAGAACAAACCCCTGATGACATACAAATAGCCTTGTTTTCGGCAACGATGCCGTCAGTGATTCGGAAGATTGCCCAAGAATATTTAACGGATCCTGAACAAGTGACTATTAAAGTCACGACGGCTTCTGCTGAAAATATTCGTCAACGCTTTTGGATGGTGAGTGGTGTACATAAGTTAGATGCTTTAACTCGCATTCTTGAGGCAGAAACTTTTGACGGGATGATTATTTTTGTCCGCACAAAAACAGCAACCATTGAATTAGCTGAAAAATTAGAAGCAAGAGGTTATTCTGCGGCAGCAATCAATGGTGATATGTCGCAAGCATTAAGAGAGCGCACCATTGCCCATCTTAAAAATGGTAAGTTAGATATTTTATTAGCGACTGATGTAGCGGCACGTGGTTTAGATGTTGATCGTATTACCCATGTTGTAAATTACGATATCCCTTATGATACTGAGTCTTATATTCACCGTATTGGTAGAACTGGTAGAGCAGGTCGTACGGGTGATGCTATCTTATTTATTGCGCCTAGAGAGCGTAAGTTACTAGGAAATATTGAGAAAGCGACTAAACAAAAAGTTGAAGAAATGGGCTTACCTTCAACAGAAGTCATCAATAATAAGAGAATTTCTCGTTTCAAACAAAATATTACCGATACTTTAGCCAGCGAAGAACTTAGTTTCTTCTCACAATTATTGGAACAATATCAACAAGAACATAATGTGTCTGCATTAGAAATTGCCGCTGCTTTGGCTAGAATTGTGCAGGGTGAAACCCCATTATTGTTGCAAAATCTACCTAAGAGAACTTCTGAAAGTAGAGATAGAGATGATAGATCTACTAGAGAAGATCGCCCGCGTAGAGATAGAGAAGAACGATCAGATAGAGAGCGTAAACCAAAGCGTAGTTTTGGTAGTGGTGCCGCCGTCGAAATGGAAACTTTCCGAATAGAGGTGGGTCATAATCATGGCGTTAAGCCGGGTAATATTGTTGGAGCAATTGCTAACGAAACTGGAATTGACGGCGATCATATTGCTCGTATAAGAATTCAAGAGAATTATAGTACGGTTGAATTACCAGCGGGTATGCCTAAAGAGTTAATTGAAGAGTTGAAAAAGATTAGAGTAGCAGGTCAACAACTTAATATTTCTAAGCTAGGTGAGGATGCAATTGGATCAAAATTTGAGGATACGGCTAAAAAAATAGATAAAAGTAAAAAGCGTATGGGTTCAACTTCGCGTCGTGCCAAGCCTAAAGCAGAATAAACCAAGTATTAGGTGCTTATGGTTTTAGGCCATAAGCACTGTCCCCCCGTTTTTTCAATACCTAATAAAGTTTGTTCATGAACAACAAAATCTGCATCACTACAAGGAATGACTCTTAACGCAGGTCTGGTACTTAAAGTGTATTTTGTGACATTATCATCATGGTGTTGCTTCACTTCAGAATTTATTTCATCTAATAACGAAGATTGCCCCCCCGTCATTAATAAAAATACATCGGCAAGAATTTCCGCGTCTAATAATGCACCATGCAAGTCTCGTTGACTATTATCGACACTATAACGTTTACATAAGGCATCAAGACTATTTCTTTGTCCTGGATGTTTCTTTCTAGCGTAGGCGAGTGAATCGAAAACCTTGCTATAGTCTGCTAACTTACCAAGGGATTTATTGAGGAGTGAGATCTCGTGGTTAATAAAGCCAACATCAAAAGGCGCATTGTGAATTACTAATTCAGCACCTTTAATAAAGGCAAGAAATTCATCGAGTATTTGCCCAAAGCGGGGCTTATCTTCTAAAAATTCATTACTAATACCATGTACAGCAATAGCACCTTCATCGATTAATCGTTCAGGATTGATGTAAGCATGAAAATATTTGCCAGTTATGCGGCGTTTAAGCATTTCCACACAACCAATTTCAATAATTCTATGACCTTCCTGCGGGCTTAACCCGGTTGTTTCGGTATCAAGAACGATGATTCGATTGGTAAAAGTACGATTGCTCATAGTGATGGTGGGTAATTACTGATAACCTTGGGGGTTTTTAGATTGCCAATTCCAGGTATCAGCAACCATGTCCTGTAAGGTTTTTTCTACTTTCCAATTAAGTTCTTTTAAAGCGAGTTCTGGATTGGCAAAGTATTCGGCTAAATCACCATCCCGTCTAGGTGATATTTTATAATTAATGGTTTTGCCAGTGACTTCTTCAAAAGTATTGATGATTTCTAAGACACTATAACCTCGCCCAGCACCTAAGTTATAAGCTTTACAATTGCCTGAGTTAAATTGAGCGTTCTTAAAAGCATGGATTGCACTGATATGACCTTTAACTAAGTCGATCACATGAATATAGTCTCTAACACCAGTACCGTCTTTAGTCGGATAGTCATCTCCAAACACAGATAATTGCGGCAGTTTACCAATGGCAACTTGAGCTACATAAGGCATTAAATTATTAGGGATACCATTAGGATCTTCGCCAATTAAACCACTTTCATGCGCACCGATTGGATTAAAGTAGCGCAATAAAGCAATTTTCCACGGGGTGTCAGGTTGGGTTTTACTATCGGCTGCAGCTAAATCTTGTAAAATATCTTCAACCATGGCTTTAGAGCGACCATAGGGGTTTATAGCACCTATGGGAAGATCTTCTGAGTACTGAGTTTTATCGGTGATGCCGTAAACAGTGGCAGAAGAACTAAAGACCAATTGTTTTACATTGTGTTCTTGCATAACTTCGGTTAGTACAAGCGTACCAAACACATTGTTATGATAGTACAAATGGGGTTTTTCACAGGATTCGCCTACCGCTTTTAAGCCAGCAAAGTGAATAACGGTTGTGGGAGATTCTTTAGAGAAGATATCGCTTAGAGCTTGTTTGTCACGGATGTCAGCTTCATAAAAGGTAACTGATTTGCCAGTGATTTCTTGTACTCTGTCCAAAGAGGTGACTTTACTATTTGATAAATTATCGACAACGACCACATTAAATCCCGCGTTCAATAATTCTACGCAGGCGTGACTCCCAATATAGCCGGCTCCGCCAGTTACTAATACGGTATGGATGGACATGATAGCTTCCTTTAGGTTATTTATTAATTTTAAGTTTGATTAAGTGGACACGGCGATTATCTGCTCTGACTATTTCAAAACGCATGTTATCGACAATTAAGCTTTCGCCCTTTTTAGGCATATGTTCAAGTTGGCTGAGGATAAAACCGCCGATGGTATCATATTCATCAGTGCTTAGATGTGTTGAAAAATACTCATCAAATTCTTCAATAGGAATTAACGCTTTAATCATGTATTCATTAGAGCTACGTTGAAAGATGTAACCTTCATCTTCATGATCATCGTGCTCGTCTTCAATTTCGCCGACGATTTCTTCTAACACATCTTCAATTGTGACTAAACCAGCCGCTTGACCGTATTCATCAACGACAATGGCCATATGATTGCCATTGGTGCGCAGTTCTTTTAATAGGATGTTTAGCCGTTTGCTTTCAGGTACTACACAAGCGGGACGCATTAAGTCAGCAACGGTCATGGTTTTATTTTGTAAAACATGCGCTAGTAAATCTTTGGCCAGTAACACGCCGACAATTTTACTGCGATCACCGTCAATGACAGGGTAACGCGAATGACAAAACTCAATCACTAAAGGAAAAATAGTTTCAAGTTCGGCATCTTTGGGTACTACCACCATTTGCACTCTAGGGATCATAATATCCCTGACTCGCATTTGCGATACTTGTAATACGCCTTCAATCATCGTTAAGGCATCAGTATCTAAGACATGATTTTCTTTGGCCTCTCGTAACACGTCAAGTAAATCATCTAAATCTTCTGGTTCCCCAGAAAAGATTTGGCTTAATCTCTCAACCCAGCGTTTACGAGGGGCGGTAGTACTCGGAGGTTGGTCGCCGCTCATGCAATGGTTTCCTGTAAATACGGGTTTTTAATATTTAATTCATTCAGTAAATAAATTTCTTTTTCTTCCATTATTTCGGCTTCAGCTTCAATGATGTGATCATAAGCTAGTAGGTGTAATACGCCATGTATAACAATATGAGCCCAATGATCGTGTAAGTTTTTTTGTTGTTCTAAGGCTTCCGCTTCAAGTACTGGTGCGCAGATGACTAAATCACCTAATAGACTAAGCTCAATATGCTCTGGTACTTCAAACGGAAAGCTTAGTATATTAGTGGGGCCAGATTTTTGTCGATATTGTTGATTAAGATCTGCACTTTCTTGGGTGTCTACAATGCGAATGACTAATTCAGTTTCTTTTCCATAGTCTTTTAGTGCTATATCAATCCATGCTTGTAGTTGGGCTTCTGATGGTAGATCGGTTGATTCGTACTCGATTTGAATTTCTAGCCAGTTCATGTGTTAGCTTTGGTCTTATTTTCGTAGGCTTCATACGCAGATACGATGCGTTGGACTAAAGGATGTCTGACTACATCACGAACTGCAAAAAAAGTAAAGCTAATGCCCTCAATATCTTTAAGCACTTCGAGTACATGACTAAGGCCAGACATTTTAGCAGAAGGTAAATCAATTTGCGTGATATCACCAGTGATCACAGCGGTAGAGCCAAAACCTACGCGGGTTAAAAACATTTTAATTTGTTCGGTAGTGGTGTTTTGCGCTTCATCAAGAATAATAAAAGCATCATTTAATGTTCGTCCTCGCATAAATGCTAAAGGGGCAACTTCAATCATACCTTTTTCGAGCATTTTTTCTACGCGCTCAAAGCCGAGCATTTCATAGAGTGCATCATAAAGCGGTCGTAGATAGGGGTCAACTTTTTGTGCCATATCGCCGGGCAAAAACCCGAGCTTTTCACCAGCTTCAACAGCAGGTCTAACGAGTATTATCTTTCTAACTTGTTCATTTAATAAGGCATCGATGGCACAAGCAACGGCTAAATAAGTTTTACCAGTGCCTGCTGGTCCCACGCCAAAATTAATATCATGGCTTTGTATCTTCTTTAAATAATTTTGTTGGTTTTGCCCGCGGCCTTTAATTAAACCAAATCTGGTTTTAATAGCGACTTCTTTTTCAAGCTCTTCTGACGATATTAGTAATTGCTCAATAGATGAATCTTGCATAGCCAAGTGAATGGCTTCTGCAGTTAATTCTTCTTGAGCAGTATTTGCGAATAATTTTTGTAATAAAGCGCAAGTAGCTGTTACAGAATCTTTAGACCCACTGACTTTAAATTGATTGCCCCGGTTAGCAATTTCAACCTGTAATCGTTTTTCAATTTGTCTAAGATGTATATCTAATTCACCGCAGAAATTAGAGAGTCTATCGTTATCAGCGGGGAGTAAAGCAATTTCTTGAGAGGTCATGAGGCGGTTTCTGCTTGATTAATGAGCGTTTCAACAGAGGCTTCTACTATACGACCTCTTAATGAGTTAGGTAAGGCCTCTGCAATTAAAACATTCACAAAGTGTCCCGCTAGGCGGGGGTGACCAATAAAGTTAACGACTCTATTGTTCTCAGTGCGGCCTTGCATTTGTAAGGGATTTTTCTTGGATTGACCTTCCACTAAAACGCTTTGTACGGTACCAATCATATTGTTAGAAATAGTATTTGCCATGTCATTGATGCGGTTTTGAAAACGTTCCAAGCGGGCTTTTTTAACTTCTACGGGCACATCATCAGGTAAGTCCGCTGCGGGTGTGCCTGGCCTGGCACTGTATATAAAACTAAATGATAAGTCAAAACCAATTTCATTGATAAATTCCATGGTCTCTTCAAATTGCGCATCTGTTTCCCCTGGGAAGCCAATAATAAAATCAGACGATAAGCTGATGTTAGGGCGAATCTCTCTAAGTTTGCGTATGGTTTCTTTGTAATCCGCGACGCTATGTCCGCGTTTCATCATTTTAAGAATACCGTCCGAACCACTTTGCACGGGTAAATGCAAATGATCGACTAGTTGCGGGATTTCAGCAAAGGCTTCTATTAAACTATCGGTAAATTCAACAGGATGAGACGTGGTAAAGCGTAAGCGATCTATGCCATCAATAGCCGCGACATAGTGCAGTAGTAAAGAAAAATCAGCAATATCGCCATCAGTCATCAAGCCACGATAAGCGTTTACATTTTGACCTAATAGGTTAATCTCTCTAACGCCTTGTTTAGCAAGAGTGGTTATTTCGGCGACCACATCATTGAGTGGGCGACTGATTTCTTCGCCTCTCGTGTAAGGTACTACGCAAAATGAACAGTATTTACTACAACCCTCCATTACTGAAACAAACGCTTTTGGGCCTTCTGCTCTAGGTTCAGGTAGCGCATCAAATTTTTCAATTTCTGGGAAAGAGATATCAATGACTGCTTTATGTTGATTACGAACTTGATCAAGTAATTGCGGTAAGCGATGTAGTGTTTGAGGACCAAACACCATATCAACATAAGGTGCGCGTTTTTGGATAGCACCACCTTCTTGGCTAGCAACACAGCCACCTACGCCAATAATAACGTCAGGTCGTTTATCTTTAATTTTTCGCCATTTGCCTAATGCCGAAAACACTTTTTCTTGAGCTTTTTCGCGAATAGAACAGGTGTTTAAGAGTAAGACATCGGCTAGTTTAGGGTCGTCGGTCAATTCAAAACCATGTGATGCTTCGAGTACGTCCCGCATTTTATCGGAATCATATTCATTCATCTGGCAACCATTGGTTTGAATATATAGTTTTTGTGTCATATATTATCTGGGTAAATCATAGGGATAGCCTTAGCAGAGTTGCTGTAATTTATAAAAATATAAAAAATGAGTAGATAACAGTTTTATGTCTGCGGGTCGTATTTGTAATACGGTGTTTGAGAAGCTCAATTAATTAACTGCAAATATTATAACCTGATTTAACAGAAAATTCGAAATTGCCAATGTCTTAGTCACTATTGATAGTGTCTGACAAGTAGTTTAGTTTTTTGATTGCTGTTTGAACAGTCATTATTTTGGGGGAAATATCAGAGGGTAGTTGTTTTTGTTATAAAGCCTAAATCAAGAAATTGGCTGACTAAAAGTTCGCTTGTAATAATTATGTTGATATATCAGCACATAATCAGCAATAGGTCAGCAATTTAATGTTTTCAGGTGTGTAAATCGGTTCAAATACCACAATCATAAATATACTTGGCTTTGATAATTAAAAAGATTCAAATCAATATGAATCGGGTTATATAGATAAAAGTCAAGGTATTATTAATGTGTATTTGTGTGTCAATTTTGTTGCTGATATTGAAATTAGATTATCCAGAAATCATGATTGTGTGCGGCATAATAATTGCATTAAGTACATTGAGTTCTGGCTAAGTTTGCTGTAATACATTACTCGGTAATGTAATAAAATCGTAACCAAAATGTGAATATTTATATGGGATAATTTGGCTAAGCTTTAAGTCTGGTGTGCATGTAAATGTATCATTAACAAAGTTTACTTTAAGGGTGTTAGGTGGTGTCAACTAGGAAGGTTGTTGATTAATAAAATAAAAGCAGGGAGCTTAATGGCAAAGAAAAAATTGATTTTTAACTTTAATTACATGTAGGATTGATTATATGAAATACAAACAAATAATTGCACTACCCATCTTGGGCTTGGCATTTAGCAGCATGGGTTATGCTTCTACTAACTTGATTTCAAGTATTAGCAGTTTAAACTCCACTCCAGTTGATGTGGATTATGTGTTTAACAACAGAGGCTTAAGCGGTAATGTTGCTGCGAATGCTGGTGGTTATGCCTTAACTTTAAATGGTGGTGGAAATATTAACTTTTTCCAAAACTCTTCTTCAGCTTCTGTTTCTGGTGTTTCTGCAAACTCAACAAGTTATCATTTAGTGGCTAACTTCGCTTCAAACGGAACTTTTATTCCAACAGGCAGTGCTTTAACAGTCAGCGGTACAGTAGGTGCTATTTCTGGTGTTGCTGGTACAACGGGTTTGTTATATTCAGCTGATTTAACAGGTGTTGGCTATAATGCAGCTACTGGTGAGTTAGGCTTTAACACTCACTTTAACGACAATACTGCATGGTCAAAAAATGCCGTATTCAACGGTGGTTCACAAGGTGAGGTTGTGTATTTATTCGACCAAGCGGGTTTGTCATCAGGTCATGGAAATCTAAGTGGTTTAATTAGTGCACTTAATGCAGGGACTCCTGGAAATGCAGTAGGTGCATTACACGGTATTCAGTCAATTGCTTCTGTGCCATTACCTTTACCCGTTGTGTTATTTGGTACAGGTTTAACTGCGTTAATGGGCTTTGCTCGTAAACGTCGTAACCAAATTAACTCAATTTAAGCTGCGGATAAATAGGAGAATACAAAATGACTATAAGATTAGTAACAAGTACAGACGTAAAGACAGTAACGCCTATTACAAATCCTACGTTTGTAAAAACAAAAACAAGCACTAATTCAGAAACTGCAACTGCTCTGAAACCAGGTGATGTGTTAAAAATTGATGCTGCATCTAAAGCGGCAGCAATCGATTTTTCATCTAGTACTGTTGATAACACAATTGATGCTAGTGCAAGTGCTACTGTAAAAACTATTACAGG
>CAIQNQ010000150.1 GCA_903873165.1 uncultured Methylococcaceae bacterium
CAATGGTTGTTGATAATGGTTTAAGCTTATCGAAATTAATTGACTTAACGCTAGAAAAATATCCCGATGTAACTTGGTTGTCTGCTTTAGAAGAAGAAGCGGCTGCGCTGGCAGAGCGTAGTCAAAGTTGGACCGCTGGGGCTTCTCAAGCGAGTGTGGGTTATCAATCGATATCGTCGTTTAAATTGAATTATGGTACAGCAAATGTACAAGTACCGTTGTGGAATTTAGGTCAACGGCACGCTCAAAATTATCTAGCGACTAAAGCCGAAACCAGTGCTGCCATGCAAGCAGTGAGTGTAAAATTAAGGGTGGCTGGTTTAGTGAGAAGTGCTTTATGGGCGGTAGCCTTAGCCAATATCCGGTATGAACAGGCTAAAGCAGAGTTGTCTGTGTATGAAAAATTACTTGTTACTATTAAGCACAGAGTAGAGTCTGGAGATTTGCCTCGAACAGATGATTTATTGGCTCAAACCGAGTTATTACAAAAACGTTCTGTTTATACTTTAGCAGAAGCTGAATTAATGCATGCGCGGAAACGATATAGTTCAATTACACAACTTAATAAGATTCCGGCAAGCTTTGAAGAGGCTCTCGCACCATTAAAAGAGTTAGGACATAATCATCCCAGTTTGATTGCTTTAAATAGCCAAATTGATGTTAAACAAGCCGAATTAGCCGCGACCAAAGCAATTGGTTCTGGTCAGACGAGTGTTATTGCAGGGTTGTTAAGTGATGAAGGTCAGGATGCGCGTAGCAATAAAGCCGAGTTTTTTAATGTGGGCGTCAGCATGCCATTTGGTGGTAGTGCCCATACCCAACCCCATATTGCCGCCATTAATGTAGAGTTAAATAAATTAATTGCAGAGCGAGAGCAGTTACATCGAGACTTGGAACAAGCGCATCATGAAGCTGAGCATAACTTGGAAGTTAATGAAGTTGAATTAGGAAATGCAAATGAGCAAAAAAAAGTCTCAGAACAGTTGTTAAGTATGACTGAGCTAGCTTTTTCTGTCGGTGAAATTAGTTTAATGGATTTGTTAAAAATCCAATCCAGAACTCAACAAGCCATTTTAACCGCTAAAGAACGTGTTGTAATGATGCAACGTGATAAGGCGCTGTATAACCAATCAGTAGGTATCTTGCCATGAGATTAATGCTCATTTTAGGCTTTATCGGGTCTTTAATGGCTTCTGGTGTTTGGGCAGAAAATACTCTGCAACTCACTCAAGAGCAGTTGGATAATTTAGGTATTAGCTTAGGGCAGTTTGAAACAGCTCAACAATTTACGGTATTAAATGCGCCGGCTAAAGTTGTCATTCCTGCGGCTAATGAAAACAGCGTGAGTGCCCCTCAGGCAGGTGTGATTGTAAAAATCAATGCATCTACGGGCGATTCAGTCAAAAAAGATCAAGTTTTAACACAAATTAATAGCCCTGATTTATTAGCAACTCAACGAATGTATTTAAAAGCACTTAATGATGTGCAATTAAATTTGTTGGCTTATGAAAGAGATAAAAAGTTAATAGCCGAGGGTATTATTGCTGATAGGCGCTGGCAAGAAACTAATAATCAATACCAAACCTTAGTGTTTGAAGCGGATGAACTTAAACAGTTGCTTGAAATTTCTGGTATGACGACATCAGAAATTGAGCAATTGGCTAAAACACATCAGTTGAGTGGTCAGTTGAATGTCCGTGCGCCCATCACTGGCATAGTATTAGAACGTTTGGTTCTGGTGGGTGAGCGGGTTAATTTACAAGCACCGTTATTTAAGATAGCTACTTTAGATCAGTTGTGGTTAGAACTTAATATTCCTCATGAGCGGGTAGGAAGCATTAATTTAGGTGATGAGGTCTTAATTGATAACACTTCAACTAGTGCAGAAGTTATGTTAATTGGCCATAGTGTCAATCCAGATAATCAGACTATACAAGTTAAGGCCAAAATTCGTGGTAAACAAGATGAAGTGCGTTCGGGTCAAACAATCAATACTCAAATCATAAAGCGCCTTAAAACGAGTGCATTTAAAGTGCCTAATACGGCTATTGCTCAACATGAAGGTAAGGTGTTTGTGTTTGTAAGAAATGCCACTGGTTTTAGTATTAGTCCAATTACTGTTATTGGCAAGCAAGGTGATGATTCGATTATTACGGGTAACATTTCTGCTAACGATACGTTAGCTGTTAAAGGTGCTGTGGCCTTAAAAGCCAAATGGCTAGGTTTGGGGAGCGCAGAATAATGGCAGGTCTTATTCGCTTTGCACTGAGCCAACGATTATTAGTCATGATCTTGGTTTTATTATTGTGTGGAGGCGGTTATCTAGCTTTTAAAAATATCCCTATTGATGCTTTTCCTGAGGTGTCTCCTACTCAAGTAAAAATCATTGTTAAAGCCCCTGGTATGACACCTGAAGAGGTGGAATCTCGCATTACTGCGCGTATTGAAGTTGAATTATTGGGTATTCCTTATCAAGTCATGTTGAGGTCGATTGCTAAATATGCTTTGACAGATATTACCGTTGATTTTAAAGAAGGCACCGATATTTATTGGGCACGTCAACAAGTCGCAGAGCGTTTAAATGGTATGTGGGGAAATTTACCAGCGGGTGTCGAGGGTGGTATTGCCCCCATGACAACGCCTTTGGGGGAAATGTTTATGTTTACCATTGAGGGTGGCGATTTAACCTTAATGGAGCGACGAGATTTATTGGATTGGGTTATTCGCCCGGCTTTAAGAACCGTACCCGGTGTTGCTGATGTTAACTCCTTAGGGGGTATGGTGAGAAGTTTTGAAGTCGTGCCAGACAATACCCGATTGGCTGCCCGAGGCATAGGCATTCATAAATTGATGCAAGCTTTACAGAACAATAATCGTAATGATGGTGCGGGCCGGATGAGTGATGGCGAAGAGGCTTTAATTGTCAGAGCGGATGGTCGTATAAAAGACTTAGCGGATGTCAGTCATATTGTGGTCGATAATCAAAGTGGTGCTCCTATTACTGTAGCCGATGTTGCTGAGGTTAAAATAGGCGCATTAACCCGTTACGGAGCCGTGAGTAAGGATGGGCATGGCGAAGTAGTTAATGGTTTAGTCTTAAGTCTGCGAGGCGCAAACGCTAGACAAACCATTGAAGGTATCGAGCAAAAACTAGCGCAAATCAGTAAAGGCTTTCCAAAAGGGGTAACGGCAAAGGTATTTTATAACCGAGGTAATTTAGTCGATAAAGCCGTGAATACCGTGCTACATGCTTTATTAGAGGCTATTGCCTTAGTGATTATTTTATTGATGTTGTTTTTGGGGGATATACGTGCCGCCGTGGTAGTGGCCTTAGCGTTACCTTTAGCGGCATTATTTACCTTTATCATGATGCATTTTATGGGCATGTCTGCCAATTTAATGAGTTTAGGTGGTCTGGCAATTGCAATTGGTATGTTGGTGGATGCCGCAGTGGTCGTGGTGGAAAATGTTATTACGCATTTAGCGCATGTAGAAAAAGCCAAGCGTTTGCCGCGTTTACACATGATTTATCGGGCTAGTTGTGAGGTGGCGGGGTCTGTTACTTCAGGCATTTTAATCATTATTATCGTATTTTTGCCCTTATTAACGCTGCAAGGCTTAGAAGGCAAATTGTTTACCCCGGTGGCTTTAACGATTGTTTTTGCGCTAAGTGGTTCTTTGGTTTTATCGCTTACCGCTATTCCGGTATTAGCGTCTTTTTTATTAAAAGAGGTTTCTCATGAGGAGCCGTGGCTGCCTCGCCAATTACAAAAACTTTATCAGCCACTTTTACTGTGGTGTTTAGATAATAGTAAAAAATTGTTTGTCTGCGTTGGTGTGTTATTTGTCTTAACAATAGTTGTTTTTACCCGAATTGGAAGCACGTTTATGCCAACTATGGATGAAGGCGATATTATCGTGCAGGTGGAGAAACTACCTTCAATCACCTTAGACCAATCAGTGGTTTTAGATGGGCAAGTCCAAAAAAACCTGCTTAAGCATGTCCCAGAAATAGACACGATAGTTTCAAGAGTTGGTTCTGATGAATTAGGCCTTGATCCAATGGGTTTAAATGAAACCGATACTTTTTTAGTGCTTAAACCTAAAGATCAATGGCGGATGTCTAATAAAGAAGCTTTAATTGAAGAGATTAGAAAAGTGATGGAGCAAACGCCGGGTATTGCATTTGGCTTTACCCAACCGATTGAAATGCGTGTTTCAGAGATGTTAACTGGGACGCGAGGAGATGTGGCTGTTAAGTTATTTGGCCCTGATTTGGCGGTATTAGATCAAAAAGCGGTAGAAATAACCGAACTGTTAAAGCATATCACTGGTGCTACAGATGTTTTTTCTAAACAAAATAATGGGATGCAGTTTTTACAGTTGACCATTGATCGTTTGGCAGCGGGTCGTTTGGGTTTAGATGTTGAAGGGATAGAAACGTTATTACGCGGTCAAATTGAGGGCTTAAATTTGGGCGTAGTGCAAGAAGGCATTAAACGCACGCCTCTGATATTGAGAGGTAAAAGTAATATGGCTAATTTTGACAACTTACAGATTGCCTTGCCGAGTGGTCATCATATTCCGGTGACTGAAGTGGCAGAAATAAAGAAAGTAGAGGGTGTGGTTTCGGTGGGTAGAGAACGCGGCCAACGCTTTGTGGTAGTGCGTAGCAATGTGCAAGATCGGGATTTAGTGGGTTTTGTTGAAGAAGCTCGTAAAGCGGTTGCTGAAAAAGTGCACTTGCCTATGGGGTATACCGTTGAGTTTGGTGGTCAGTTTGAGAATCAGCAACGGGCTGCCGCTACGTTGTCGATAGTTGTTCCAGTGGCATTAGGCTTAATTTTCTTATTATTGTTTTCTACCTTTGGTTCGATACGTCAAGCGACATTGGTGTTATCTAATATTCCGTTGGCGATGGTGGGCGGGGTGTTTGCTTTATGGCTATCAGGCGAGTATTTGTCTGTGCCTGCCTCAGTGGGTTTTATTGCTCTGCTGGGTATCGCCGTGTTAAATGGCGTGGTGATGGTGAGTTATTTTAACCAGTTAAAAGCCACGGGCATGGATATTCTTAAAGTGGTCACTTTAGGTTCTGCACGCCGATTGAGACCCGTGTTAATGACAGCGAGTATTGCGGCATTTGGGCTTATACCGTTGTTATTTGCAACTGGACCAGGCTCAGAGATTCAACGACCTTTGGCTATCGTAGTGATTGGGGGATTGGTATCATCGACCTTCTTAACCCTGTTTTTATTGCCGATCTTATATAAACTCTTTGGTGTGCCCAAAGAGTCATTGTATAAAAATGCCTAGCCTAGTTAAGGAAATATTGTAATGACATCTAATGAGTATCTCGTCACTCTTAATGTACCCCCTAGCTTGGAAGAAGCGGTAGTGGATAGTCTTTTACTATTAGAAACAGAACATGGTTTCAGTAGTTTCCCCGTTAATGCGCATCATCATGTTAATAAAGGTTTGTCTTTATCAGAACAAGTGACTGGGCGGCAGAAGCGCATCCGTTTTCAGTTGTATGTATCACTTGAAAAATTGCCTGATTTAATCGTTAAATTGCGAGAAGACTTTGCCGGCTCGGGTATTCAATATTGGGTCTTGCCTGTGGTGGAGAATGGAGTGATTTAGGTGAACTTATTAACTTATTGGGACGCTCCTTTATACTAGAGTGAGTTCCCAATAAGTTACTGGGAATGTACCCAGTGTTTACAGCTTCTCCCTTAAAACAATTAGCCTAAGCAGTATAGTTTTCCCCTCACTCCCGCTAACTTTGTGGAACTTAGTCCGACTCTAAAGGAGCTTACTAACTCTTACTACCTCAGTATTATTAACGAGGGTTTCCGTACTAAAACCTAGCTTGTTCAGCAGTCTTAACATAGGGACGTTAGTCGTTAAGACTTCCCCTGCAAAAACTTCCATGCCCTTGTCCCTGGCTGATTTCATGAGTTCCGTGAGTATTTTTGTACCGATACCTAGACCTTGCGCGTCATCAACCACGACTAGAGCAAACTCCACCGACTTACCGTCCGGGCTCATTACATAGCGCCCAACGGCCAGTTCTTTAGGATGGATAAGGTTGGGGTCATCAGTGATCGCAATAAATGCCATCTCCCGGTCATAATCAATCTGAGTGAAGCGGACAATCATCTCAGGGGTGAGCTCTTGTAAGGCTTGCATAAACCTAAAGTATTTCGTGTTAGCCGATAAGCGACTATGGAAGTCCTGTTCTAGTTCAGCATCTTCTGGACGAATAGGCCGAATGATGATGTTCATGCCATTGCTAAGCTGATGGTGTTGAATGAGCTCATGGGGATAGGGATGGATCGCCATGTGTTGATAAGCTTTGGCAGGCTCAACGACTTGCGCCTTAATACGCGCGTCAACAGCAATCGCGCCATGTTCATCCACAATCAATGGATTAATATCCAGCTCTACAAGTTCAGGTAGTTCGCTCACTAAAGTAGAAATATTAAGTAATACTTCCACAAGGGCCGCACTATTGGCTGGAGGCAGGTTTCGGAAGGCTTTTAGGTATTTACCCGCCTTGGTTTTAGCGATCATTTGCTCAATCATGTACGTATTGAGTGGAGGTAAAGCGATGGCATTATCTTTAAAGATTTCTACCATCGTGCCCCCTAAGCCAAAACTAATCGCTGGCCCAAAAATAGGATCACGAACCACACCAATCATTAACTCGCGCCCCGTACTACTTTTAAACATGGGTTCAACTGTTATGCCAATATCGGTGATGTCAGGTTCTACTGCTCTAATAGCGGCAGTCATATCGGTATAGTGCTGAGCAACATCAACAGCACTGTTTATATTAAGTTTAACGCCACCAATATCTGATTTATGGCTAAACTCAGCCATATTGATTTTTAAAACTACCGGAAAACCGATACTTTCAGCGGCTTTGGCGGCCTCTTCTGCATTACTGACTGAAATAGTTGGCGTAACTGGAATATTAAATGCCGTTAATACGCCTTTGGCTTCTTGGGCAGTTAATACAGTTCGACCGGTTGCAAGTACTGCGTGGATGATAGCACGGGCTTTTTCGGCATCAGGCTCGGCTTGTTCTTCTCGCGCTTTAGGAATTTGGTTGAGCAGGATTTGGTTTTCTGCGTAATTGGCTAAAAAGGCAAAGGCGTCCACGGCGGTTTCTGGCGTACTAAAGTGGGCAACGTTACTATTAGTAAAAAGATTCCGACCATTGATTACTTTGGCGCCTCCCGTCCAAGAGGCTAATACGGGTTTAGTGCTGTTTTTAGCGCCGTCAATAATACATTGCGCTATTTCTGTGGGTTCAGTCATCGCTTGTGGCGTTAATATGACTAAGACACCATCAATTTGATCGTCCTTAAGACAAACTTCTAAGGCCTTTTGATAACGCTCTGCAGTAGCATCACCCAGAATATCAATCGGATTAGCATGTGACCAATGCGGAGGTAATACTTCATTTAAAGCCTCAATACTCGTTGTACTGAGTTCTGCCATTTGGATACCTACATCTTCGGCACGGTCGGTACTCATTACACCGGGGCCCCCGGCATTAGTGATAATGGCGAGATGATCCTTCTTAATGATGTAATTATTCGCTAAAACGCGAGCCGCAGAAAATAATTCAGTAATGGTGTAGGCTCTCACTACTCCCGCTCTAGCTATGGCAGCATCAAAAACATGATCACCACCGACCATAGCGCCAGTATGGGACATAGCTGCTTTGCAACCCGCCGCGTGACGTCCAGATTTAATCAAAATAACAGGCTTTAATCTAGCCGCTGCTTTAAGACCACTTAAAAAGCGACGCGCATCACGGATACCTTCGACATACATTAAAATGCCGGTTGTTTTAGGGTCGGTGGCAAGATAATCTAAAACTTCGCCAAAATCGATATCAGCTGCTCCGCCCATAGAAACTACGGTAGAAAAACCGATATCTTGCACTTTAGCCCAGTCTAAAATAGCGGTACAAATGGCACCAGATTGGGAAAGTAAGGCAAGGCTACCGTCTTTAATCAGCCCATCACCAAAGGTAGCGTTCAAAAAGCCGCTGGGTCTTGCGACTCCGAGACAATTGGGACCAACAAATCGAATTTGATAACGGTGCGCAATATCTAAAACTTCTTGTTGCAGTCTTTTACCTTCGTCACCCAGCTCACCAAAGCCAGCGGTAATAATGATGACTGAGCGTACTCCTTTATCACCACATTGTTGCATCACACTGGGTACTGTAGGTGCGGGAGTGGCGATAACGACTAGATCGATCGCCTCAGGGATGGTGAGTAAATTAGGGTAAGCTTTTAAGCCTAGAATTTGTTCGCGTTTATGGTTAACAGGATACAGTCCACCACTAAAACCGGCTTCTTGCATATTGAGGAGGAGTCGATACCCCACGCTTTCTTCGCGTTCTGAGGCACCGACGATGGCAACGGATTGAGGGGTAAAAAAACGATTTAAGTAATGCGGTCCCATCGTCGCTCCTGATAAGCAAATTAAAAAAGCTGGTTAAGTGTCTAGCACGTTTGACACAAGGGTAAACAATAGCATAATTTTATGACAACATCGCTATTGGTGGGGTTATGATTTGTCAATGTATCATTAAAATTCGAAGCTTTCTACTTCTGCGATTAAAAACACTGGCGCTCCACCAGTTGAAATATCGACGGCATGTTGGGCCGTTTCTTGACCCTCAGGCGATTTTAAACAGGTTTCGACAGCCTCTATCGACGGAAAGTAAACTTCGGCAATACGATGGAAAGGTGCTTGTCCATCTCCTGCGCTAGATTTAATAAGGGATGCTACAAAGCGTGTTTTACCCGCCAGTTTTTCTACCGCCATCGGTACATGTTCTTCTGCATAGCGGTGTTCAAATTGATCGATATCAGTGGGTGTTGGGTACATTACAATGAGTTTTGCAGTTTTCATAGATTTCTCGTTACTTTAGTGAGTTTGAAAAGAGTGGCCATCTTATAGTGCAGACTCAGGGATGGATAATACCGAGTTTCTATGGAACAATAGGTTTTCTCTATGTCTCGGTAATTTTCATGGAAATGCAGCAAATTCGCTATTTTTTGGCAGTCTGCGATCATGGCACTATCACGCAAGCAGCGCAACGGACGTATGTTTCGCAGCCATCGTTAACACAGGCCTTAAAAAAACTGGAAGATGAAATCGGTGGGGCTTTGTTTATAAGAACTCATGCGGGGTGCCAGTTAACGCCTTTGGGTCTGATGGTTGAACCCAAACTTAGAAAAGTCTATAAAGAATTACAGGCAACCAAAGCAGATGCTATTCGATTTACCCGTTTAAATACGATCCCCCTGCGCATCGGCTTGATGACAACGATAGGTGCGCAGCGTTTATGTACGTGTTTAGCAGGCTATCAGCAAGACTTTCCGCATATAGAATTGGAATTAATCATTGATAGCGAAGCGGAATTATTAAAGCAACTGGATGCTGGCCTACTGGATATGGTGATCAGTGCCCCCCCTGGCCAAGCGAGCACTCTTCCGTATCAATCAACTTGGCTTTATCAAGAGCATTATGTGATCGCTTTTAACACAGCGCATCGTTTTAATGAATTGCATAAAATCCCCCTTAAAGCACTACAGTCTGTGCCATATTTAGATAGATTAAATTGTGAGTTAAGAGAAAACTTAAAGTGTATTTGTCAAAATCAGGATATTAAGCTTTATGCGGCCTATCGGAGTAACAGTGAAGAATGGATTATGCGTATGGTGCAGGCGGGTATCGGTGTGGCATTAATGCCTGAATACACAGTGCCTAAGGATGCCGCCGATATCAGTTATCGTTATCTTGTTGAACCAGAAATCAAGCGTCAAGTTTATGCAATTTATACGCAGCAGGGGTCAGTAAAAACAGAGTTACTGGCATTGATTGATAATATAGGCGTGGTATTTAATTGAAACCTATATTTAAGTTGTTAACTTTTCGTGTTCTTATTGTACTGGCTTACCAGATAATGGCGATTGTGGTGGGATGGCATATTTATGAACTCACTCATGACACGCTAGCATTAGGCTTAATTGGCTTGGCTGAGGTTATTCCTTATTTCTGTTGTGCCTTGTTTGCTGGTTATGCGGTAGATCATCATTCTCGACGTTTATTTGGCGTGTTGGCTTGTCTGTTGATATTCCTGACTGCGCTAACCTTGGCTGCGTTGTCAGCAGGTCAGTTTGTTGGCAATCCTGTGGTGTGGATCTATTGTGCTATAGCTTTTACTGGCGTCGCTCGGGCTTTTATTGGCCCGTCTTACAGTGCTATGTTTGCTTTGATTCTGCGGCGTGATCAATATGCGCGAGCTTCAGGCATCGGTAGTGCTATATTCCAGTTTGGACTCGTTGTTGGCCCTGTGTTAGGCGGTATCTTAGTGGGTTGGGCGGGTAAGGCAACGGCTTATGGTGTTTCGGCTGGTTTGTGTTTAATTGCAGCACTGGCTTTATTGTCACTCCGTGTTAAAGAGCCGCCCGCAGCGGCAAGTGTACCCATTTTTTCTAGTATCGGCGAAGGTTTGCGTTTTGTGTTTAGTAATCAGATTATTTTAGGTGCCCAGTCCCTGGATATGTTTGCCGTTTTGTTTGGGGGTGCTGTGTCGATGCTACCCGCGTTTATTCATGATATTTTTCATTACGGGCCAGAAGGTTTGGGTATTTTACGAGCCGCCCCAGCTATCGGAGCGGTCATGACTGGCCTGATTCTTACCCGTTATCCGCTTAATCTGCGAGCTGGATATTGGCTTTTGGGGGCCGTTGCAGGATTTGGTTTGTGTATGATAGGGTTTGCCCTATCGGTCAATTTTTGGGTTGCAGGACTGGTGCTTGTATTTTCTGGCGTTTGTGATGGTGTCTCTGTGGTATTGCGAACGACTATTATGCAATTGGCTACCCCCGATGCCATGCGTGGTCGAGTTTCCGCCATCAACGGTATATTTATTGGTTCATCCAATGAGCTGGGCGCTTTTGAATCAGGCATTGCGGCACGCTTTATGGGCTTAGTGCCGTCAGTTATTTTTGGTGGAATAATGACCCTTACCGTAGTGGCTGCTACCGCAAAACTTGCGCCGAAATTACGCCGATTAGAGTTGCATCAATTGAATTGATAACATGAGCTAGCTAATCTGTAAGATTTAAGTACAGATTTGATCATTAATACTTAAGCCGACATTCCGCACCCTCAAAAAATAAGCATTCAAAATCAATTAATTGAAAATTATGTTGCTATTTAGCAAAAAAATATATGATTGAATATCAATAAGATGCCCAAGGGGTGCGGAATGTCGGCTTAAGATTAATCGTTTGTATTGTTATTTTATGTGCAGTCAGTCCATTTTAACGAACGCTGTGCATTGAAATTCAAATGAATCCTGCGTTGATCTAATTTTCATTCTGTTATAATTTTACTGAATTAATATCGATACACAAATAGGAGTATAACGTGACAGCGATTTCAACACTCTCCAGTAAATATCAAATATCCATTCCCAAAGCTATTCGAGAAGAACAGCACTGGCAATCAGGTCAACAATTTGTTTTTATTCCCAAAGGTAAAGGGATGTTATTGATGCCTGTGCCTAGTTTTGAAGCGTTACAAGGCATTGCCAAAGGCTGCGACCCAACAGATTTTAGAGATCGTAGCGACCGTTTCTAATGCGTGTTGTAGATACCTCTATCTGGATAGAATGGCTCATTGATAGCCCATTGAAACAGGCGATAGTCAAAGAGTTTCCTGAGGCAGCGCACTGTATTGTTCCTACCATCGTGCAATTGGAGCTTTACAAATGGTTGCTTCGGCAGATGGGCGAAACTGAGGCAGATCAAGTAATTAGTTTTACTCAGACCTGTGTGGTTGTACAATTGGACACTAAAATTGCCCTGCAAGCTGCTGAACTGCACCGTCAATATAAATTAGCGACTGCAGATGCCATCGTTTATGCTACAGCATTAAGCAACGGTGCTGATTTAATCACCTGTGATGCCCATTTCGCGAGTTTGCCTAATGTGGTGTTTATTAGAAAACCATCGTAATCAAGACAAGTTATAACATCAACATGCATTACGTTTGATGAAGAATTGATGAGATAACTATCTTAAAACTTATGAGGCAAACTTCTCTATCATTCTGTATATTTTATTGGTGCAAGGGTAGCCGCTACAGCAAAACTTGCAACTAGAAGACTCTGACTTGGAGTTGTATCAATGTGTTGACTAATTCAAGTGCATCAAAGTAAGGGCCGGAAATAGGTTGTTGTATTGGATGAAGGTTGGGCTCATTTTGCGCAAAGATAGAAAATTTGACGGCAATCCCTTCTTCTAGCCAATTTGTGTAGCCCACTATTGGATTTAGCAAATGAATTATCTCGTGAGCCATTTCGTATACAACAGTAGGCCAATACAATTTGCTGTTAGGGCTAAGTCTAGCAGACGCACCATCCAAATTTGGAGTGTTATTTATATAAGGACCATTTACATCAAAGTCAGGTTGATAAATAATCTTTGATTTATCACGGTCTCCAAGAAGTTGTTCGGCTAATTCTAACAAGGCCTCTTGAAGTTTCAAGAGGCCTTCTTGGTCGTGTTCAGGGATTGTATTTGGGAGTAGTATGGCCATTGATAATATAATAATAGTTTACGAAAGATTAACATAGGATAGCTAGATTAAAAATCATTTATGAAAATGCTCCTCAGGACATACACCTTGCCTCAAGCTAATAATAGGCCAGTTGTTTTCTTTAGCGAATGCGCTTAGTTTTTCATCGGGATCAACTGCTACAGGGTAATCGACTAATTTTAGTAAGGGTAAATCGTTATGAGAGTCGCTGTAAAAGTAACTGTCAGTTAGCGTTTCATCTGAGGTTTTAAGCCATTCATTCAATTGATTAACTTTACCCTCCTGAAAACAAGGGATACCCGCAACTTTGCCTGTATATTGACCATCAATAAACTCTGGATTGGTGGCTAATAAATGCTCAATACCATATAGATTAACAATAGGTTCAGTCACAAAACGGTTCGTAGCGGTGATAACCAATAAGGTATCGCCTTTCGCTTTGTGTTTATTAATGAGCTCTTGTGCGGGCGCCAATAAAATGGGGGTAATGATGTCGCGAATAAACTTTTCTCGCCATTGATAGAGTTGCTGGGTGTCGTTATCCGCTAGAGGCTTTAATGAGAAATTTGAAAACTCAAATATATCTAAGTTGCCTTCTTTGTATTGTTGATAAAATTTAAGATTAGCCGCTTCGTAATACCTTTTATCCACAATGCCTTGGTCCACTAAAAATTGTCCCCACAAGTAATCGCTATCATCGGCAATCAGGGTATTATCTAAATCAAAAATCGCTAAACTCACGTTAATCCTATCTGAATTAATTAAATGGCTAATGCACTCTGGCATATAG
>CAIQNQ010000151.1 GCA_903873165.1 uncultured Methylococcaceae bacterium
CCTCATAGTGCCGATATTGTGGTTCATGATGAATTAGATATGGTGATTTGGGGAGTCGTCACGCATGTCATACACGCACTCTAATGAAAAACCTGATTGCTTTGGTCGATTGCAATAACTTTTACGTGTCTTGTGAACGCGTCTTCAGACCAGATTTAATCGGAAAGCCGGTCATGGTACTCAGTAATAATGACGGCTGTGTAGTGTCTCGCAGTAAAGAAGTGAAAGATTTAGGTATAAAGATGGCTGTACCCGTCTTTCAGGTACAACAACTCATCAATCAACATCAAATCAAACTTTTTTCATCCAACTATGCTTTGTACGCGGATATGTCTGCTCGGGTGATGTATACCTTAGAATCTTTTGCACCACGTATGGAGGTTTATTCCATTGATGAAGCCTTTTTAGATCTAACTGGCGTTTACTTTAAAAACAGTCTTGAATACGGACACGGTATCCGAAAGAAAGTCGTGAAACATACCGGTATTCCTGTCTGTGTCGGCATGGGGCCTACCAAGACACTGGCTAAACTGGCTAACTTTGCCGCCAAAAAATGGATTAAAACCCACGGTGTGGTGGATTTATCAAACACAGTGCGTAGAGAAAAGTTAATGCGTATAGTGCCTGTAGGTGAAGTATGGGGCATAGGATCACGAACTCATGCCAAATTGAATAAACTAGGTATCTTAACCGTATGGGATTTATCGGTTCAATCCCCTGCAAAAATGCAAAAAGCTTTTAATGTTGTGGTAGCTCGAACCGTAATGGAATTAAACGGAACGCCGTGTTTGTCTATAGAAGACATCAGCCCCGACAAACAACAGATTGTGTGTTCACGCAGTTTCAGCAGACGTCTGACCGAAGAGGCGGAACTATCAAAAGCCTTATCTGAGTTTTGCAGTCGTGCGGCAGAAAAGCTAAGACGTCAACATTCAGTAGCCGGGTGTGTGACGGTGTTTATTAGAACCAGTCCTTTTAATGAACAAGAACCGCAATATCAACGCACAGCCAGTATCAAACTCAACACAGCAACGCAAGACACTCGTACTCTCATCACCACGGCTAATCGAATCCTGACTGAGATATTTAAACCGGGTTATCACTATCAAAAATGTGGTGTACAGCTCAGTCATATTCACGCGAAAACAACGCTGGGGCAATTAGAATTATTTGACTTTGATCATGAAGATTTACCCATCGAAAACAGCGTATTGATGGCAACGATGGATAAAATCAATAAACGTTTTCCTAAGAAGATAGCCATCGCCGCCACCGGGTTTGATCAATCATGGCAACCTAAAGCAGAGCGCATATCCCAACGTTACACCACCGATTGGAAAGAATTGTTGGTAGTTAAATAAAGGTTACTATCAATTTAAGGTTACTTCCATTCACTTAAAAGTGTACCAGTAATGTTAAACCGACAACCGCACACACTACACTAAATACTGCACGCATAATTTTCATTTTAGATTTTGCCAACAAACTCAGCATAATACCTACGAGTATCAGAACCGAAGTGGTTGTTAAAACCCCCATTGCTATCATCACTAATAAATGATCAAAACCAATCAAAGGATGCACCAAGCCATCTAATAATCCATTAACCGTATTTACTCCCGTATGTGCATCAACAGGTAATGATGCCATTGAAATGATAGAACTTAATGTAACTAGATATTTTACTTCATATTAACTTCTCATTTTTAGGGCGTTAGTTAACTAACGGTTATGATAAATTGGATTTCATATTCCATTCATCATCCGTCATGGGATAGAAGTAGATCCTGATTACATTAAACACATCAAGTCTTTTGTATAACCTATACAGCTATAACGATATGGCATCGTCTTTATCTAAGCGATCAAGAATGGCTAGGGCTTGATTAATATCGCCTTGCTCAGCTAAAGATCGAAAACGAATTTCAGTATCCCAGGCCGCCAGAGCTTGAGCACTCATTTCTTCAACTAATTTATTAACACTCTGTCCACGACTGCGGGCATAAGACTTAAGCCTTTGAGCCGTATTATCCGGCAATCTAATGGTTAATGTACTCATCTATTTGTCTCCAAAAAGTCAGCAGGATTTTGTATCCTAATTGAATTTAATAATTCACCACGTTTAAAATCTCGAATATTATGCGTAATAATAACCTCAGCCCCACCTGCTATTGCTAACTCAATGAGATGATTATCCGCTTCATCAGGCAAATTCGGTCGCCAGCCATAATATACCGTGACCCACTGACCCACTTTTATAAGTGCAGACAAAACCTGACGGCGTTCACCATCAGAGGTGGCATCAGTCCATATATCGCGCCCCAATAAGTCTTCATATTCAAGCCATAGCGCATTTCCAAAAATGGGCTGAATTTTACCCGTTAACGCTAAACGTATAATCTCTCGGGATGCTCCACCACCTGACCTTAGGCCAGCGACAAAAACATTAGTATCAATCACAACTATATTCATACTTGACAGCTTATATGCTATCAATTAAAGATGCAAATATTTATATTTACGTTCAAAAATCTCTGCCCTGCTTATAATCATAAGCTGAATCAGGATCAAACCGACCAAATAGATCAACAATTTCCACGTGTTTACGATGAGAGATAAACTCTTTTAATGCAGTCACAACGGCATTTTCTTTGGTTTTAAAGCGCCCTACATCTAAGGATTCATTGATTAAATCATCAATGGCAAGAGTTGTCATCATGGTAGGTATCCTCTTTGATTAGTTGCTTGTTAAAATAACCCCTTTAACCAACCAGTATTTGTGCAGCTTCCGCCATAGGTTTTTAATTATCTCGTCTCTAAGAGCCTTTAAAGGCCCTCAATACTACAAACCACCACCTTGTCTATTCAAGACAATCACTAAGACTAAATCTCATCTGTCATTGTAAGATCTAAACACGGTAATAGCCAACACTGACTAACCACTCAATAACACACCACACAATGAACGACTCATGCTAAAAAACTAATCATGCTGACGGCAACCTGAACCTAACGCATAACATTACTGATGGATGTATTCATTTATTGATGCACCTAACTGTCTTAGTTTATAACCGTCAATAACCCCAATCTAAGGTATTTCTCTAATGAGATACTCAGAACAATTAAATAATGATTGATGCCATGATGATAGCCTTATTTAATCTCACATTAACTGTTAGTCATTCATGGACTCTATAAAG
>CAIQNQ010000152.1 GCA_903873165.1 uncultured Methylococcaceae bacterium
ATCAGACCCGTATTAATGCAATTTTGCGTGAAGAAATGCTTCGATCCTTACATCAAAAGAGTTGAAGTGTAATGAAAACTAGGTGATAGGCATTTTTGTGCGTATTCTGGAAGATACCTTAAACTCATAATTCAATTCCCGTCTTTCTGGCAATCTCCAAGATAGGAGACTCTGGAGTTTTCGGATCTTTTAATAAGATATCAATTTTTCTATCACCTAATTTACGAATTAACGCCGCATAAAGTGTGCCTATTGCGTTAACTCGGTTATCAAGAATATGCTCAGTTTCAAATAACAAATCAATATCACCGCCTTTTTTTGCATCATCCACTCTAGAACCAAACAAGATAACTCGTGAGCCTTCACCTAACACAGAATAGGTCGTATCCTTAATGGCCTTGATTTGCTCAGAAGTTAGTCTCATAGTTCAAAGAAATTGTATTTTATTGATGATTCAAATGAAGGAAACTCTCAGATACCAGATACATAATCTAAGTGGTTTAGTGTTATAGAGTCTATCAGGATTCAAAAAGATTAACCACGTTAGTCTTATAGTTTAGTTAAAGCAATCATAAACGGGTAATGAAAATATTACGCACCAGATGATAATCGGAGCCGGGTCAGAGTAAACTTAAATATAATTTTGCTCTGACCTTTGGATATTAATACTAGATATTAATACTAGATATTAATACACTGGGCACAAAGCGCCAACATATACCGCTTTAAAAGTGCCGTAAACTGCCTTGGTTGTGTTACCGCTACTGATGTTGAAATTAACATAATGACCAGTTAGCAAAGTATCAGTAATTTGTTGGGCAAATGCACTGAAAGCCGCGCCTTGGATGTCTTCGCCTTGAGTACCATAAAATAGGTACGTGCCTTTGTCTAGATTCCATTGACCACCAGCGGGGATAAATGGCTTAAATATCACAGGGCTGGAAGTACTTTTAACTCCGAGTGGAATAACGGTAGTTGCGCTACTCCAGTTATTGTCACTGATGCAAACCGGCATGGAGGTGCTAGAAGAATTTTTTTCGTTGGGGCCAGTATAATAGGTGAACGTCCATGAACCAAGTTTTAAACCATTGCTGGTTATAGGTTTTATGATTGGCATACCTATTGTGGTGGGGGATGCAACGGCCTGACTGTATTGGTATGGCAACAGTGTTAAGCTTAATAAGCACAGAGTTTTGATAATACGCATAGGTTAATCCTAAGATTTAAGGTTACAGACAGGTATTGTAAACTGGGTGATCATTACAAATCAATACAGGCGGAACAGACAAGGGGGAAATCATCAGCTCTTTCTGGCATGAAAGATTGTTACAAAATAAAGCTGAGGCAATTGGGCTATAGAATGGTTTATCGAGTAGATGATGGTTACTGTTACCGTTAAATAGAGATTATATCCCAACTAAAATAATAATGCCCTTCACCTTAAAGATGTTATATTAAACATCTAATTTAGTATTAAATAGGCGTTATTATGGATACCGTGTATGCCAATATCACTGTCAGCGTTACAGAATTAAAGCGTAATTATGCTTCAATAATTAAAGAAACAAATGAAGCTCCGATTGCCATTCTCAATCACAACAGACCCGAATCCTACTTATTATCCGCTACATTCTACGAAAATCTTTTAGCAAGACTTGAAGATTTAGAAGATAAACAACTTGTCATTGAGCGTGAAAATGGGCCGTTCATTGAGTTAAGGTTAGATGACTTATAAATTAAGGTTTCACGAACTAGCATTAGTAGAATGGGGCTACCCACTTAAAGCGGGACAGTTATTAAAAACAGAGGGTTATGAATAACACGATCTTTAGCCTTTCTAGGAAGAGGGAGTTCCCCCATCTCATTAACTAACCATGAGAGCAAGTCAGGAAACTCCCTATCAAAAAAA
>CAIQNQ010000153.1 GCA_903873165.1 uncultured Methylococcaceae bacterium
AGTTGCCAGGAAGGGCTTGATGTGGTTTAATAGATGCCATAATAATATTTACCGAAAAAGAAACCCCAAAACCCCAAAACCCCTCTTACATATTTAAATATTTAAATAGTTCTATTATATTTTAATTTTTACCAATTCGAGATTTTTTAATTACGTCAGAGATCAAAGTATCTGCAAAGTTGAATGGCAGATATTGAACTCGTCTACGATCTGCTTTATTTCGTTGTAGACTCTATGAATTTCACTTCTTGCTTCTCCTTGCTTGGCTAGTTAGTTTTTATTCTTGTGTGAATGCTGCTTTTTGAGTTTAATATGGGCACTAAGAATGTACTTGTCTCCTGCCAAAGCCCAAACATGAAAATCATCGATGTTCATAACTCCCTTAACCCTCAAAATCTTTTCTCTAATTTGATCGGTTCTCACACTCTGAGGAGTGCTCTCCATCAATATTTTAGAGCATTCTTTGAAAACTGGTAATGTAGTCATTAGCACAAGAATCGAAAAGAGAAAAGTGCATACTGGATCTATAATTTTAAAATCAGGTCTTGCAATAATTACAATTGATGCAATAATTACTCCAATAGATTATAATAAATCTCCAATTAGGTGGACAATAGCAGCTTTAATATTAATATTGGAGTGTCCGTGGTCATGCCCATGGTCGTGTCCGTGGTCGTGTCCATGATCATGTCCATGGTCGTGTTTGTGATCGTGTCCGTGATCGTGTTTGTGATCATGATCGTGCTTATGATTTTTATGATCAGTATGAATCTCATCATCTGATGAATGCTAGAATTTATTTAATTTACTATGGCGATGGTGATGGTGCTTGTTCTATTCTTTCTTGTTAGTACCATCAGTATCTGTTAGCAATTGTTTTTTTGAAGTAGTTACCTCAATAAATTATTTTTTTTGACTTGGGGATTTGTAAACTGTAGAGTTCCCATCTTGAATTCCACCTTTTTGTTTTTCAATATCGGTTTAAGATGGGATAATCTTTGACCTCTTGTTCAATATTGAAGTATTAATTTTAAAATTTGACCTTTTTGATTCGGAAATTTAACTTGAAGAATAATTATTTTCACTTCTTTCTAACTAATTATGGTTTTTTTTCAAAATTAGGTCATTATTTGAAGAATCCAAAAACTTAACGCATTCAGGATCATAGCATTTATTGCCCTGGTGGTGCTCACAAGTGAAGCTATACTCGTGGCAAGTGAGTCCTTAGCACTCGTCCATATAGCATTCTTCAAGCTAGGCGCATTAGTCAGATTCACATAAAACAATTTCACTTTTTTATAAAACATCTAATAAATTTTTGGAAGAATCAGGTTCTTCATGTTTGTGATTACATTTTCCAGGCTCATGCTTATGCTCATGATCATGCTTGTGGTCGTGATCATGTTTATGATCATGATCTTTATGATCGTGATTGCACTTGTGATCAGGATCGTCGTGTTTATGATCATGTTCGTGCTTGTTCTCTTCATCATGCTTATGATCGTGATCTTTGTGATCGTGACTACACTTATGATTGGGATCGTCGTGTTTATGCTTATGATCGTCATGTTTGTGATCATGGTCGTGTTCGTGCTTATGATCGTGATCTTTATGGTCGTGACTGCATTTATGATTAGGATCGTCGTGTTTATGGTCATGCTCTTTGTGGTCATGTCCATGGTCATCATGATCATGGCCTCCCTCCCCATGGTGATGAGAACAATTATGTCCTCCATGAGGCTTAAACACACTTTGAACTGTATCCAAAACACTTCCATTAGAGTTGCCACAGTGGCCAAGAGCGACAAGGTTTATAATGTTGCAAATTAAACTAACAATCGAGGTATACAGCATAATATAAGCATCAATTTCAAATCCATTATGATGGATAATGCTATCTATTCTTTCAGATGCCTCTATAATAAGCCATATAACTAATCCCCAGATAATTAGAATACTTGCCATAGCTCCAAGTACTTCTGATCTATGATAGCCGAAAGAGTTTATGTTGTTAGCTTATTGTCTCCCAAGGTAAATTGAAAAGATACTTATAATGAAGGCACTTACATCTGATAGCATGTGGGCTGCATCTGTCATTATAGCCACAGAGTTTGAAAAATATCCTCCTATAAATTCAACTATCATGAAAAAAAAGCATATTCCTGTTATGATAGCAAGACTTTTTAATGCCTTTTAAGAATCTTCTATTTTTTTTAAAAATGAAGGGCTATTTTACAAAATACAATCGTGCATATCTTTAGATTGATAAACTTCAGGTTTAAAATATTTTTCTATAAGAGTGGAAGTTTCTAAATCATCCACTTCAACCTTGTTCGGAATTTCTTTAATTGCAACCATTTCTTAATTTTAGACTGCATTTTGATTTTCATCAACGACAATTTTCTGCATTTTAGAATATAATTGCAAATGTTTATTTAAATTATTATTATATAAAAATTGGCAATTATAATATTTAGTTAATATG
>CAIQNQ010000154.1 GCA_903873165.1 uncultured Methylococcaceae bacterium
AGATATGACACTGGATTTTCAACCCAAACTAACCTCTGCTTTAACGGGCGGCAATAACGAATTACGACTTATTTGTAAATAAACTAATGAGGGCATGACAAAAACATCAGAACTCATGCCCTAACTTTCTATTACTCTTTATTTAAAAGGATTCACAGTGGCATTTATTATTAGAAAAGAAAAAAGTTACACCTGGCCGGTTACTATTTCCGAGCCTGCCGATGGTGGTCGATTTAATGATCAAAAAGTAAACGTTAAATTTAAGATGCTCTCACAAAGTCGCATTGATGAAATCATTAGAAATGAAGCTGAACAAGATGCAGATATTTTAACGGATGTCTTGATTGGCTGGGATGACGGTGCTTTTAACGACGAAACAGGCAATAATCTAGCCTTTAATGCTGATAATAAAGACCTGGTCTTATCCGTGCCTTTCATTCGTAGTGCTTTAGTAAAAAGCTTTTTTGAGTCTAACTCTGGTAAACAGTTTAAAAGAAAAAACTAATCGAAGCGGCTGAATACTATTGTCAGCTGCGATCTGATTTAAGCACCGACCTCATGGAAGAGGATGCGGCGGCGTTTGGGATAACCCTTAATCTGCCGGATGAAATAATTGAGCCAGAAACGATTCATTTTGAAGTGTTCAAAGACAACTGGCCAGTATTAGAGGCGTTTTTTGTCTTAGACGGTTGCGCTTGGCAATTTTCAAGTATGGGAGATTTGATTGGTCTGGACTACACAGCGGCCCATATCATTTGGGGTTATGCCGGTATTAAACCCTGTAAAGAGATCTTTGCTGGAGTCATGTTATTTTCAAAAACCGTAGTAAGCGAATTAAATAGCCGGAAAAAATCATGAGCGATTCCAATATTTCATTAGGTGTTACTATCCGCGCTACAGGTAGCTCTCAAGTCGCGGGCGAACTAAATCAAGTGCAAGCCGCAGTTGCTAATACAGGTACGGCAACTCAAAACACAAATAGACAATTTGCTGAAATGGCCGTTGCTATGCGTTCAGCTGAAACAGCGGCGGCCGCTATTCATTCCCGTTTAGCTAGTGCTAACGCAATCTATGATAATCAGGTTGCTCGTTTAACGATGTCTACGAGTGCTTATAGAGCTTATCAATTGCAATTAGATGGTTTACATCCCTCACAAATTCGGCATATTCAAGATTTAGAGGCTGCACGTTCAGCAACGGCTCGTAGTAGTCAAAGTATGAGCGGCTTGTCCTCAGTGATGAGCGCTTTTGGAGTAACACTAGGCTTAGTCGGTTTAGCGGGACTGGCTAAAGATATCTTAGATACTAATCGCTCTATGGAATCACTGAGAGCGCAATTATTAGCGTTAACCGGTTCTGCAGACCAAGCCCAGCAAACTTTTAACTTTATCACTCAATTTGCCGTTAATACGCCCTTTGAAATTCAAGGTTTAACGAAAGCCTTTATTACCTTACAAAACTATGGCTTAACTCCGACTACAGAGGTGATGCAGGCTATTACCGATCAATCGGCAAAACTGGGCGGCCGTACAGAAACGTTACAAGGGATCACACTAGCACTTGGGCAAGCATGGGGTAAAGGCAAGTTACAAGGACAAGAAATCTTACAGATGGTTGATCAAGGTGTACCCGTCTGGGATCTACTTGCTAAAGTCACAGGTAAAAATGTCGCCGAATTACAAAAAATGTCAGAGAATGGTGAGATAACACGGGATATTATCGATAAGCTGATTAAAAAAATGGGTGAGATGGCCAACGGAGCTAATGCCGCCGCTATGGATACCCTGAATGGAAAAATAAGCAACTTGGCGGATGCCTGGCATCAATTTGAAGACGCGCTACTGCAATCAAAAGCCGAGGGTATTATTAAGGATATTGTCAGCTCAATCACTGACACGCTTAATATTTTAACAAATCAGCTAGGCAGTACTATAGATAATCAAATAGCCCATGCCAAAGCGAGGATAGATACCTTTAACAGTATGGGTGCGGTCGGTGGATTTATCTCTGATCTATCCAGTTATGATATCAATACCGAAAAAAACAAACTCGACTCACTTAACCGTATAAAACAGCAGCAAGACGAAGCGGCCGCCATCAAATCCAAAGCTGATGAAACAAAAAAAGCCAATGATATGCAGGTGGTTTCTTCGGATACTACTAAAAAAGGCGCAGCAGAACTGGCTAAGCTAGCAGACACTAACAACAAGTTGACCTTATCCAATCATGACTATGTTAAACAGCAGTTGGTTGCTCAAGGCGTAGAGGGTTATGCCTTAACTAAAGCGCTGGCTTTATCTGATGCTAACGATAAGTTAACCGCCTCACATAAAACGCTCAGCAAAGAAACCAGTAGCACCACAAAAGACGCCAACGCCTTAGCAAAATCCTTTGCTGATGCATTATCAGCCTTAAATCTGCATAACGTTGAACTCTCAAAGACTCCTAGAGAACTCGAAGAAGCTACACTTAGATCGAAAGACTACAACGATGCAATGGTTAAGGAAGCACTAGCACTCTATGACATCGGTACAGCGTTGGAAGCTAAAAAGAAACTGAACCAAACCGAAAAAACCGAACTACAAAGCTTAACCGATCAATATAATAAACTGACAATGTCCGCGCATGATTACTATGTGACCACCTTAAGCGCCAAGGATATCCCTACAGCCGATCAAGCGCCTTTAGTAGCGCAGTTTGATAAAAATGCCGGGCTAGAAGCGGCGAGTAAAACACACGCGGACGCCACCCAATCACTCGAAACTTATAATAAAAGCCTTGAACAAGCTAAGACGCAGACCTCAGATTTAGGTGCTGTCACTAAAGCGGTGTTTGATGGGGCATTAGGTGGGATTAGCGCGGTTGCGGGCGCATTTGGTACGATGGTAGACGCTATCGGTAAAAACACGGAGGCTTTAACAGATCTCCACGCTAAACAAATTGAAAATGATAATTATGTGCCCGATGCCAAAAAAGGCACGGATGAATATAATAAGCAA
>CAIQNQ010000155.1 GCA_903873165.1 uncultured Methylococcaceae bacterium
ACTGGAATTATTTTCATCGTTAAAATCGGTAACGGGGTTCTGATGATAAAATGCGCTTATGAAAATTTTAGTATTTGAGTATATCACGGGGGGCGGCTTAAATAAGCAAGCCCTACCCGAGTCTTTGTTGCAAGAAGGCCGTTTAATGTTGCAAGCCTTGCTGGATGATTTCCGAGCATTAAAAGCCCAAGCCGATTATGCCTCGCTTTCTGTGGTCGTTATGTTGGATGCCCGCCTCCAGCAGCACATTAATACTCAAGGCTTTGAAGTCGCTATCATTGATGCTAATCAGGATTGTGCTACAGAATTTAAGCACAATATCCAGCCGTGTGATGCCGTGTGGCCCGTCGCACCAGAATTTGATGAGATATTAGCGACATTTTGCGCTGTTGTAGAACAGGCTAAAAAGCAATTACTAAGTTCTCCTGCCAATGTCGTGGCCTTAACAGGTAATAAATATACCAGTTATCAGCATTTAAAACGGCATGGTATCCACACCGTGCCGACCCGGCTTTATCAACCTGAGATAGAAAATATTGAGTTATTATTAAATAGTCTGTTGCAAGAGTTAAACCCTGCAGCGGATTCAACTCTTTCGCTATCTGATGCGCAATGGCTTATCAAGCCTATTGCCGGTGTCGGATGTGTGGATACTTATGTTTTGCCTAGCATTGATAGCTTTAAGCAAATTGATTTTAATAGTGGTGACAGTATTATTCAGCCACATATTGACGGTGAAAAACTCAGCTTATCGTGCTTGTTTAAAGCGGGTACGGCGTGGTTATTGTGTGTTAATCAGCAGCATTTTAGTTTACGTGAGCAGCAGTATCATTTAAACGCCATCACCGTGAATGTGCCCTGTGAACAACACGGTTATGTACAATTAATAGCTGATATTGCGACAGCGTTTCCGGATTTATGGGGTTATGTGGGGATTGATTTAATTAAGACCTCGACCCAGACTTTTGTACTAGAAATTAATCCTCGTTTAACGACATCTTTTGTCGGTATTAAAGCGGCTTTAGGAATTAATGTGGTGCAGAATGTTTTAGAATTATTAGCTGGTCAGCCGACACTCAATTTTATCAGGCAAGAAGCAATGACAATTAAGGTGCAAGATGCTGCAACAGATTAATAGTATGGGCTGGGACATCGGTGGTGCGCACCTTAAAGCCGCAATCGTTGATAATACCGGTAAAGTGGTAGCGGTTTATCAACAACCTTGCCAGTTGTGGAAAGGCTTAGAGCAATTGCAAGCCGCTGTTAAGATTATTTTGCAACAGGCCGCGTTTAGCCAAGGTGTCCATGCCGTTACTATGACTGGAGAGCTAGTTGATTTGTTCGCAGACCGACATGAGGGTGTGCAACAAATAACCGCGACGATACAAGCCTTATTACCGAAAGATACATGTTTTATTTATGCGGGTGAATGGGGGCTTATCCCCGCCGCGCAATTACAGCCTCATGCTTATGATGCTGTGGCATCCGCTAATTGGTTAGCGAGTGCTTCGTTTGCGGCTCAAAAATTAGGCAATGGCTTGTTTGTGGATATCGGCAGTACCACCACGGATATTTTGTTATTACAGGATGGCAAAGTTAAGGCGCAAGGTTATACAGATTATCAGCGCTTAGTTTCTCAAGAGCTGGTTTACACTGGCATTGTTAGAACCGCAGTGATGGCAGTCGCCCAAACGGCTGTTGATCAAGGGCAGTGCATCGGGATAATGGCAGAATACTTTGCTACGATGGCTGATGTATATCGCGTGACGGCTGAGCTTAATGAAAATCATGATCAAACCGAGACAGCAGATGGTGCCGAGAAAAGCCTAGTTGCTAGTGCCAGACGATTATCACGTATGATAGGTAGTGATTTTACGTTAACTGAATTGCCACGTTGGCAAGAATTTGCTATTAATATCCGCACACAGCAATTACAAAAAATTAAACACGCGTGTGAACAGCGTCTTAATCCTCAGGAGGTAAATAAGACCCAGACTTTTCCTTGGGTGGGCGCAGGCATTGGGCGATTTTTAGTAAAAGACATTGCTCAACAGCTTAATATGGCTTATTTTGATTTTTCTGATTTATGTTCGCAGGCCGATATAGTGCTGGACTTAACGCCGGCTGATTGTGCCCCTGCCGTTGCGGTGGCGTATTTACTTAAGCAACAATCACTTAGATGACGACACCCGAAACTCCATCTAAAGTACCCAAACCCGCTAAAGCACCTAACCCTAATCCAAAACCTAAGGTTAGTAAGCCGCGCGTCAGTAAACCTAGAGTTAGTCAACCAAAAACGCCAGGGCAGGAAACTCCTGAACGGAAGAAACGTGCAACCCCAGCCAAAAAACCAGTATCCAAACAACCGCCCGTTGTAAAAGCAGCGGGGCTTAAATTAAAACACCGCTTAATGTGGTTGATTTTAGAAATCTTAGGTTTAACCAGCGCCGCGATTGCCGCCATTATTATCGTGTTGGGATATTCTGCGACGTGGTTTTCTGGCACTCATTTTTTAACCAGCTTATTACCCTTTGCTGCAGGTGTCTTTGGCATTATTTTATTGACAGCTGCATTTTTGATTGTCTGGTGGTGGTTACGCAAATGGTTACAGAAAAAATCAATTAGTTGGGGTGTACCGGTATTGGCACTGGGCTTGGCAGTATTGTTTGGTTGGTTATCCTTTCAAGATCAATCGGCCCAAGCGAGAGGACATTTACGCACTTTATTAGGTGGTAAACAAGAAGCCGGACGAGTCACTTTAGCGCATCAAGTTTATGCCGCCTAT
>CAIQNQ010000156.1 GCA_903873165.1 uncultured Methylococcaceae bacterium
GCATGGGTATCGTATAAACGCGTAATTAAAGAAAATAAAGTAGATTTACCCGCACCATTAGGGCCTAGTAAAATCGTACATTCACCAGAATTAATGGTAAAGCCAATCTGGTCTAGGGCTTTTTTACCACTATAAGAAAAGCTTAAGTCTTCGATGGACAATGCTGTTTGTGTATTCATGGTTTTGCTGCCACACCCCAAGGATAAGTGCCCACACCGATTGATTTAGTCACGGTTTGGGTTTCGAGATCAATTAATGAAATATCGTTGCTCGTGCCGTTAGTGGTATAGAGGCGTTTTTGATCAGGAGAAAAAGCCAGATTCCACACGCGCTGTCCGACTAATAATACTTTTTCAACTTCATAAGTTTTGGCATTAATCACGGCAACGCGATTAGCGGGGCCTAACGCCACGTAACCTTTATTGCGATCTTTATCAATAATAACGCCCACTGGTTGGATTTTATCGTTGGTAATACCGGAGACATCAAAGTTAACTGTTTTGATGATTTGTTTAGATTGGCTATCGATAATCAGCAAGGTGCCTGCCATTTCTGACGTTACCCAGAGTTGTTGGCTATCGGGTGTAAAGTTTGCCGCACGTGGGCGAGCATCTACTAAAGTATTGGCTACTATAGCATTGGTTTTAGTGTCGATCCAATGCACCATGTTGGTCGTTTCGGACACACTTATTAGCCATTTATTATCCGGGCTAACCGTAATGCCTTCCGGCTCAACTCCGACTTTTATCTGCTTAAGCACCTTTTTAGATTTAATATCAATTACGGTGACTAAGCTATCGTCTTCATTTGAGACATACATCTTGTCGCCAGCAGGATTTAAGGCAAACGTTTCGGGGTCTTTACCTGAAGGTAGCTTACCGAGTTCTTTAAAGGTTTCGGCATCAAATATCTTAATGGTATTATCGTCGCTGGTTGCAATATACAGGTATTTATTATCAGGGCTCAGTGCTATGCCACGCGGTCTTTGGCCGACCGGAACTGTTTTAAGCAGTTTGCCTTCGATAGGATTAACAATAGCTAAAGCATTATCTTTTTCTAGGGTGACAAATACATTTTCAGCATGAGCAGTGCTGATGAGGCTTAAGGCTAATAGCCATTTTAAGGACTGATATTTCATGTTTATTTATTCCATTGACAATGTGTTTCAGGCTGATCATAGCCTAAGGTATCGAGTTCAGTTTTAGGGTGTAAAAAACCATCAATCGGGGCGATAGCCACTAAGGAGCGTGGCGCGGCTAATAAGAGGGGTTGGCGTAATTGTCCATCCCAAGCTCTAAAGGATAAAGGTGTGCCAGTGTAGCCGTTTAAGGTAAAAGTATCGCTAAAGATATAGTCTTTGAGTTTAGAGAGTTCATTACTTTGGGTACGGGTAGCGGCTTCGCCAATCGCTCTTACGGCTAAATAAGCACTGTAGTCTTGTTCTTCCATCCAGCGACCGGCTTTTTCTAAGAACCGATGTTGGATTTGCACGGCTCCCCATTGCTCATGAGTCTTATGCCAAGGTGTGGCAATTAAGCCTTGCGTACCAATTACCGGTCTTGGAACCCAAGTCCGATAATCCAAATATTCACCAAATTGGCCTTGTTCATCAGCCACGACTAATACATCATAAGGGTCTTCGGTTTGACTAAATACCGCAACATCAGATTGTGCTGTACGCCGGGCATCGTAAGTATGTTCCCAAGTCTTTTCGGCGACTATTTTCATGTTAAAGCGTTTAGCCGAGCGTTTAATCGCATCTGCATAAAGCTTGTCTTCTGGATTAGGTCCAATCACTAAAAACCATTGCGTCCAACGCTTTTTCATCATGTATTGCGCTAATGCATCCGCACGCATGGCTCGGCTAGGTAATAAATGCAATACATGACGCTGACATTCTTCATTGCGTAGACTATCGTCAGTCGTACCTACATCAAATAACAATAGCTCTTTTGCAGCGGGTAAATCAGATAAAGGTTTGAGTTGAGTGGCCGGTAAATTAACAATCAGATATTTAAATTGGCTGCTGATTTCTTTAGTAAAGGTGTCGTTTACATTGCCATCAATTGGCACAATAAACTTTTTTAAGTTAAATTGCTGCCCCGTAAATTCACCGGTCGTATTATTATCATTAATACCCAGCTCTGCGCCAATTACGCCTTTATCTTTAATAAAAGGGTCTAAGTTAGATAGAGCGACCGGTGGATTTTGTTCTTGTGTTAAATAAGCGATATTAATAATTTGTTTAGGCGCCGCCTGAACATTGTTAAAATTAAATACAATGACAGTGAGAATAGAAAAAACACTGGTTAAAAAAGGGTACTTAATTAATCGCATCGGTTGTACGCAGTAAAGTTTGATTGGCGGTAATTTTAACGGAATAACACCTGTTTGTATTGCTTTCAAGCAGTATACTTAAGGTGAGTTAAGACACTTTTATCATAATAAGTTCAAACAAGATCAAGTAACTATGACACAACACACCTTAAGCGAAATAATAATCTACCCAGTAAAGTCATTATCTGGGATTAGTGTGTCTCAATGGCCTGTTATTAACACAGGGCTGTTATATGACCGAAAATGGATGCTGGTTGATGGTGCGGGACAGTTCTTAAGTCAACGCAAACTCCCCAGAATGGCGTTAATAAAAACAGCCTTAACAGACGAACATCTGATACTGTCAGCGAATGGTATGGAAGATTTGCAGATACCCTTGAGTCAGACCGACGGTGAGATCATTCGCTCTACGGTCTGGGAAAATACGGATAATGCGCAGCATGTTTCAAAAACAGCCGATCAATGGCTCACTCAATTTTTAAACACGGAATGTTATTTAGTTTTTCAGCCGGATGACGCTATTCGCCAGGTCGATCCTGATTATGGCATTGCGACTGATGGCGTGGCATTTTCTGATGGCTTTCCTTTTTTAGTGGTTTCAGAAAACTCGTTGGCTGTGTTAAATCAGGCTATGCAACTGAATTTAACGATGGCAAGGTTTAGACCCAATCTGGTGATTAGCGGCTGTGAGGGTTATGCAGAAGATCAGTGGCGGGAAATAACCATTGGCAGTATTGACTTTAGACTTCCCAAGCCCTGTTCACGCTGCTCTGTACCTACAATAGATCCTGAAACAGCAGAAGTAAGTAAAGAGCCGTTAAGTACACTTAATCGTACTAGAAAATGGCAAAGTAAAGTTTATTTTGGCCAGAATGCGATACATAACCAGACTGGTGTTTTAGCAGTGGGGGATATTTTGTTGGTTAAGGTTGTGGGTGATAAACAGCCACCGATTTGATATAAAATGAAATAAATTGTTTTATCTATGAAAGATGGTATTGTCAGCACTTCTCATACTCAACAATGAAGCATTGAGAACCTTATCAAAAGTTATTTTGCAACATCAAAATATAGCTCAAGCCACTACTCTGCTTGATGTTTGTTTTATTTAAATAGTCTACGTGTGAAGATTAATAATAACCAGAGTCAGAGCAAAGTTATATTTAGTTGTAGGGACAGGTCGCGACCCGTCACTACCGGGAAATGACTGGACTTAGCGTGATACATTAAACTAACCAGTAATAAGAAAAATACATAACACAAGAGATATTTTATGATTCAAGTAGAGTTGTTAGAACAGCATATAACGGAATTGGATGATTTATCATTTTTAAAACTCCGCGACTGGTTTGTTGAATACGAGCAATCACGGTGGGATAAAAAAATAGAAGCTGACTCAAATTCTGGAAAACTTGATTTTCTTATCCATGCCGCTCTTGCTGAACATGAAGCAGGGATAACAAAAGACCTGTGAAACACAAAACATCATGTAGTTTTTGGGCGTCTTATGACAATTTACCACTCGAAGTTAAGAAGCTTGCAGATAAAAACTTCCAGCTACTAAAAAATGATTTCAGCCATTCATTAATACAATTTAAAAAGTCGGCAAAGTATGGTCTGCCCGTGTTGGCTTGAATTACCGCGCAATTGCTACTCAGATTGAAGGTGGTTTCTTTGGATTTGGATTGGCACTCATGCAGAGTATGACAAACTGCTTGCCTCAAATAACTAAAAATAACCGAGTCAGCGCAAAATTATATTAGATGCAGGGACAGGTCGCGACCTGTCCTTAAGCTGATAACTAACTAATCAAAAGTCCATGTCTAATAACAAACATCCTATTGCCCTATTCGGGGAAGTGCTTATAGATCAATTTCCTGATGGTCAACAGATATTAGGGGGAGCGCCTTTTAATGTGGCTTGGCATTTACAGGCTTTTGGGCTATTACCTAGTTTTATCAGTAAGGTTGGCTCTGATCAGATAGGTGCTGACATTCAAGTCGCTATGAAAGCTTGGGGGTTATCTCTTGATGGTTTGCAAGTAGATTCGGATTACCCAACAGGTAAAGTTGTTATAGAAATCAATAACGGTGAGCCGAGTTACGCTATTTTAGATCAGCAGGCGTATGATTTTATCGATGCAAAGCATTTAGATTTATTAAAAACTTATGACGTTATTTATCATGGTAGTTTAGCCTTAAGACATACTGATTCTGCCCAAGCATTAAAGACATTACTGACACATCATAAAGGTAAGGTCTTTTTAGATGTTAATTTAAGAGCGCCTTGGTGGCAGAAAACTTTAGTTGAGCAAAGCTTACATAATGCTGATTGGGTCAAGTTAAATGCGGACGAGTTAAGTCAATTAACTTCGTCTTGCCACCCCATTAAAGACAACATGCAAGAAGTTTTAAATTGGTATCAGTTAGACGTGTTAATTGTTACCTGTGGTAATCATGGTGCAATAGCATTAAATAAAATTGGTGAGTTTATTGAGGTAAAGCCAGTCACAAATATTAATGTGGTTGATACTGTAGGAGCCGGCGATGCTTTTGCAGCCGTTTTATTACTAGGAGGCTGTCCGAGAATACCAACAAAAATTTAGCAGTCCGATTTTTCCGTCCATTTATTTATAGCAGAACTGTAAATCAGCCTACAAAAGCCAAATATATACTATATAAACAATATGTTATGGTATAATGTGTGCAA
>CAIQNQ010000157.1 GCA_903873165.1 uncultured Methylococcaceae bacterium
AATATCTTGATAAACCCGTTTTAACCAATCGGCAAAACGCTGAAACAAAGGAGCCAGCTCAATACTGGGTGCTTTACCTTCATACAAATACGCTTCAAAACCACGGGCGAATTGCTCGTGGTAAGACCGTTTTTCATCAAGACTCATGGCAAACCACGTATTAAGATCCGATACCCCAAACCACTTTAACAGCGCGTTGGTATCATTGAGAATGCCTTTCTCACCTTCAGACAGCATATCAAAACCTAAGTCTTCTGCCATTTTGTCCAGTTGTGACGCTAAAGAAAATTGAGTTTCTAAAAAGAAATGCCCCGTTTCATGAAGAAAGGTTGAGTAGTTAGCATCTTTTAACAGCGCAATAGTTAACGTTTCAGGGTTAAAGCTGCCTCGGTTAATGGTGGGGTCTTGGTTAAATACATTAGTATCTTTATCAATTTCCTTGATTGATTTAGGTGGTTTGCCTATACTATTCTCATGCCCATCACCGTTTCGGACGTTCTGACTGGCGTTCTTAAGTATATTTTGAGCATCAGTTGTGGTGGGATACTTTCGCATTGATAGTGCAGATAGGTCATGTCGCTTATTATGTACTTCTTCCATATACAGCAAAACACCATCACTGACCTTTTTAACATAAGCTATTACCGGTTTTCCGTAACTGCTTAGTAAGTCAAAACGCACCCCGTCATAATCTTTAATAATATCTGGAATTTTTGAAATATCTTCATCTGTAATAGGAAGATTACCCCTATTTAATTCAGTAGATTCATCACCATGATTTTTGCGAATATGATTAAGTGCAGATTTATCAACGGAATGTGAAAATGTATTTAGATACGCATTTACCTTTAAACCATCCTCTGTTAAACGTGGGTTTGTTTGCCCAAGAAGTACAGACTTAGCTTGATCTTCTTTTCGATACATGGCGGCCAATTTATCAGCATCGCCTACCTCCATACCCTCTGGCATGGCATTGGGTAATACTTGCCCATAACTACCCTGCGCCATCTCAGAAGCAAAGTTAACGGGGAATTGGGCGTGCATTTCTTCGGGGGTCATGCCTGCTCGGCTAGCCATCACGCTAAAAAAGTTAGCCAGGTGCGAAGCGTAAGCCTCATTAGCTGGGTTTGACCAATGCCCTAAATCGTTTAGCTCGTTTAAAAATTTAACTTTAAGTGATTCCTTGGATTGCCTAAAGTTAGACTCTTCTAACTTGGGCGCTAAAATCGCCTCCATACTTTGCTTAAGCTGCTCGCCTTCGGTCTGCATATAGTGGTTTGCTTCCACTCGTGAATAGTCGTTAGGGTCAACCGTTAAGTGTTCAACTAATGGTTGTGATACCTCATTGGGGGCTATCTTGGTTGTGTACTCCGCCACTGGAATACTAATCTTCCCACCTGTTTGCGCCGCTAAAGGTAATTGTTCGTTAACCGAAGGCGATAATGCCGCAACCTGTTCTGCTAAACCTGTTTGCATTAAGGCATTAGCATCAATATAAAGATGAGACACGGGGCCGTTTTCTGACGCGTGTTGAATAAATTGTTCGTAAGTCTCTGGGCTTCTTGTTAAAACTTTACTCGCCTTGGCCAAGTTATTTAACTGCTCTATCATTTGGGCAGTTTGTTCAGCCTGCTTAGCTTTAGCTTGATTAGCTCCCCCCAATACCCCCGCTAAAGCGCCACCTGATACACCACCAATAACGCCACCTTGTAACAAACTTTCAACCACGCCTTGCATCAACGTTTGATTAGGATAAGTATTGTGCCTGTTAAGCAATAAAGAGTTGCTATAGTGTTTTGTTTTGACCACTGGGTTATTTAATTAGGCGGCTAGTAATATTTGAGAGGCGTCTCGCCCATAACTTAAGGTGTGTTGGACTGATTGCGACACGTGTGGCAATGATTATATGGCGTGTTGGAATGACTGTGGCACGTGTGGCAGTGATTATATGGCGTGCTAAATGTATTGCCACACGCCGCAAAATTTGTGTGGCTTAGCTGATAATGATGCAACATGGCTGGCAATTAAAATACGGCGCCGTTTGGTCATTGTTAGGCGTGTCAGAATGATTGTGTGACGTGTGGGAGTGATTTTACGGCGTGTGGCAAGGTGTTTCACACGTGTCGTGAGTAGGTTTAGGCGTGCAATAAACCCTGTGTCAGACTGTAAAATGATCCTGATTATTCGCAAATACCTAATGAGTTGGGGTGGTTGATTATCATTGTCTCGATAATAAAATATCTGCTTTGATAATGGCTTATGTCATATAGTTGTCATAAAAAATAACGATGTTGTAAATAATTTAAATATTCTTGTTTTAACTTGTGATTATTCAAAGATTAACTTAGAATCTACTAAAAATATCTTATTAACTTACCATTACCCAGAGATCCAATTATGCGAAATGCTTATCTGAGAAACGTCGTTTTGTCAGCTTTACTGATCTCGGGCTTTAATGTCCAGATAGCTCAAGCGGCTATCAAATTGGGGGCTTACTATGGTAAATGGGGCTCAACAGCTACTTATGCAGCGGGAGATGTGGTTGTTTTTAATAACAATACTTATTTATCTTTGATTGCAGGCAATAAGAGTAAAAATCCTGCGAAAGCAATAAATGCTTGGCAAGTCTTAGGAGGTGGTGCAGCAGGGCCTCAAGGAGTTGCCGGGCCGCAAGGCATACAAGGGGTAGTAGGCCCAGCGGGGCCAGCAGGTGCAACAGGATCAAAAGGTGCAACTGGACCGAGAGGGCCAGCTGGATTACCACAAGCGGGTAACGTTGCGGGCGAGATGCAATATTGGGATGGTACTCAGTGGCAACTTGTAGCTCCACCGAGTCCTTTGCCAGTTGCCCCTGCAATGGCTACTTTACATTTTTGTAATGGGATTCCTACTTGGGCCGCAAATTGTGCTCCTGTAAATACCCATGTTTATCACATAGGTGATAAAGGCCCTGCTGGCGGTATTGTGTTTGCTTTAAGCGATAGTAAAGGCTTACACGGCGTGGAAGCAGCACCCGCAGACATCAATAATGGTGCTGGTTTTACTTGGGGTTGCTGGAGTGATAGTGTCAATGGTTTTAGATGGACGACCGTAGGTAACACAGGCCTCTATAGTGGTGCTGCCAATACAGCGAACATTATAGCGGCCTGTGGCAGTAGTGGGGGTGCAGCTAGTGGCAATCCCTATGGTGTTGGAACAGCCACTAATGCAGCCGCAGCCGCTAAGGCCTATACCTTAAATGGTTTTACAGACTGGTATTTGCCATCTAAGAATGAGCTTGACTTATTATATCTACAACAATCCTTTGTAGGTGGTTTTGCAAATAACGACTACTGGAGTTCTTCAGAGTACGGTGCTACAGACGCGTGGCCTCAGCCCTTCGGTAGTGGTAACCAGAGCAATGGCCTTAAAAACAACGCGTTGCCAGTTAGGGCAGTGCGGACTTTTTAACTACTTTCTATTCCTTCGTAACGGATCAGTTTTGCAAGTTTACTTTTGTATAGTGGCTTTATACTGTGATTTGCCTATTTATAGGGGCAGGTATAAAGACATTAGACGTGCAGGCTACCAACTTAAGACGGGACAGATGCTAGGCTTAACCGTTCGTCCTGAGCCTGTCGAAGGATGTACGGTTAAGCCGCTCATGGTTCGACAAGCTTACCACGAACGACTTAACCTCAATCTGTCCCGCTTTAAGTTGGTAGCCGACGTGAATAAACTGAGTCTCTCAGGAGATTAGTAATATCATTCTTAGGCAATAAGTCGTTACAAATCGATAGATAACTCAGGGCTCAATGTCGGGTCTAGTGCCAGCGTTGCCAGAGCAACGACACGGGGAATGGGTTTTTCGCCATGGTCATAATAAGCAACCATGCGTCGACTGATGCCGAGCGCAATAGCCGTCTGATCAAGTGTATACGTTTTGCGTTCTCGCCAGTTATGAAATGCCACGGCGGTTATCGTTCTGCCTGATTGTTCATGAGCGTGGCGCCAAAGCTTATCGGCTGACATGTCCAGATCATCTGACCAGACAATGTCTGTTCCATATTCACCTACACGCACCTGCTTAAAGATTTCCCAGGATTGACGAAGGGCTTTGTTATTGGGTAATATTTGATTATTACCGATCGGTAGCATTTTATATTAGATTTTCTCTGTGGCACTGTATAATTCCCGTTCGGGAGTATTTATAAGTAGGGTGAACAATGAGCAAAGAAATTTTACCGATCGGGAATGTTATCTCAGCTAAAGATGTTGGTGAAATTGCGGCTCGATTTAGGAAAATGCAAGCATTGACTCAAGCAGATATAGCGGGCCTTGGGAATGTGGGGGTTCGATTTATCAGTGATTTGGAGAATGGCAAGGGTACAGTGCAGTTTGATAAGGTGATGCATGTGCTTGACTTACTTGGGTTAGATGTAGTGATCGTGGCACGTGATTAAGGAATGAAAAAATTAAATGTATTTTTTGATGGCTCCTTAGCTGGTCATTTGCTTGAAGGTCAGTGCGGTGTTTTGTGCTTTACTTATACGCAGGATTGGTTAAAGAGTCAGTTTGCAACGCCATTATCCCCAGATATCCCACTTATTGATCAGGAATTTCATGGCGATTCTGTCATTTCTTTTTTTGAAAACTTATTGCCCGAAGGCGATGTTCTTAAGTTTATTAGTAAAGCTGCACAGATATCATCCAGTAATGTATTTGGCTTGCTTGAACGTTTTGGTGGTGATACGGCAGGCGCATTTTCGTTACTTCCAGAAGGTATGTTTCTATCCGATGAACCGCATTATTTGCCGGTGACTAAACAAGAAATCAATGAATGGTTTGATAAATCAAGAGGTATTCCTTTAAATATTAGTGGTGAGCAAGCCAGGATGTCATTGTCTGGGGCGCAGGACAAAATGACTGTATTTATAGACTCTAAAGGGGCTATGTCACTACCTCTTGGAGCCGCACCCTCTAGCCATATCATTAAGCCTTCAATAAATCATCGGCATGACCTTGCGCATACGGCAATAAATGAGGCTATGATTATGCTGCTTGCTAAAGAGGTTGGTTTGGATGTCGCAGAAGTGCGTTATGAGCCGGAGCTGAATGCCGTCGTTGTTACTCGCTATGATCGAATAAAAGATGAAAATAATCAGCTACGTCGATTGCATCAGAATGATATTTGCCAATTACTCAGCATTCCATCTGGAAAAAAGTATGAAGCCGAGGGTGGGCCATCGTTACAACTTTGTTTTAAAGCCGTATTAGAGCGTAGTGCAAGACCTGCTGTAGATAAAAAACGCTTAATTGAATGGGTAGTGTTTAATGTCCTAGTCGGTAATATGGATGGTCATGCAAAAAACTTATCATTAATGATAACGGGTGATAGAACAAGACTTGCGCCTTTTTACGATATGCTTTGCACAGTGGTTTATCCTAGTTTGAGCCAGAAGTTTGCTTTTAAGATCGGTGGTGAAAATAGACTTAAATGGATAATGCTTCGGCATTGGGAGCGCTTTGCATTAGAAATTGACATAAAACCACAGCTAATCAAAAATGTTATGGCAGATATCGTGAGGCGAATCGAATTGGCTTTGCCTATCGTTACAGAAAAGCTTCGATTAAGTGTCGCTACCACATCAGACTCCAGAATCTCACTCCTCATTGATAAAGTCCCACCCGTTTGGATGGAAAATCCTTCAAAGTCAATCAGGTGACCAGCTAATATCAGGCCTTGAAAAGCGGTCTTTGCCATTTGGTAATCTATGATCGTGTACTGAGCCTTGCTAAATACATGCAGAACCTTGAGTGTATCAACACTATTCGTTTCTTCGACTTGATAAATGGCATAGTGATGCTGATCGCATACGCCGCAGCAATTCAAGCTCAAATTCGTCTGCCTATTTATGGTATAAGCGCAAGAACTTCTCGGCCATATTGAAACCATTAGGGCGATAGCTATAAATTGAATAATCAGTAAACAAATCCAATTCTTCATCGTTATCAATCACTAATGCTTTTTGATGCCATATACCAAGATGGCGACCACAAATTTTGATATCTTCGGAACTAAGTTTTTTAAAAATCTTAGAAGTAAGTGTCATACTTCGGCGACGAATCTCAGGGTAATCGGCGGATGAAAAAGTAATGTCTGTCATATTAAATAAAAAGGTAACGAATCAAAGTAACTGTTTTTTTTTATTATGGATTGTGCCTAATGCCAGCGTATTATCTCATTAAATAACAAAATCTAGCAGTCACAACACATTATTTTTGATATTATCTGCCATACTCATAACTGTAATTATGGCATGGATCATCTATCCCCCCTCCAATTTAAATTATTTTGTCCAAGACGATTGCCCTTGCTACCAATCTTTGAATAACCAAATAATCAAAGACGACATCTACACAACAAAGAATAAAGGCAAGCACCGCTTTTCTGAAACGGGTTATTGTGAATTATTTGGCAAGAACGATAGTTTAAAAAAAACATAGCTTTGTCTTTGTTTGTCGATTAACTAAACCTTTAATTTTTTAAAAATATGACTCTAGCCCTTAATATCAATACCATGCGTCAACGCGCTAACGCTACTGATAGAAATGAAATCCGCCGGAAAAAACATGGATGTGGATGCCCCAGAAATGAACTTTGGGAGTAAACCCACCGATGGAGGATACTTACTTTTATCCCAAGCAGCAGATGCTATTAAGGCGGCAAAGACGACGTTGCACGCATCGCTTTCTTGTTTGAGCAATACCAAAAGCTGCTTGCCCTGCCCCAAGTTAAAGCAACCAAAGAACCTAAAACATCGGCTAAAAAACCAATAACTGAGCAGAGTTAACCCGACCGGAACTACCTATTAACCACTATCTTCAAGGTGATATATGACTAAAACAACCGATTTATCACAACTGGATTTAAACAGCACCTACACGTATGCTGATTATTTATCCTGGCAGTTTGATGATGCCATTGAGCTGATTAAAGGCAAAATTATGGCGATGAGTCCTGCCCCTAGTTCCGAACATCAGAGTATCGTTACGAATTTGGGTGGCGTACTGTACAATTTCTTTTATAAAAAACCGTGTAAGTTATTTTATGCCCCCTTTGATGTGCGCTTGTACGACCGTAAAAAATCCATCGTCGCCAATATAGATATTTATTCCGTCGTTCAGCCTGATCTCTGCGTGATATGCGATAAAACCAAAATTGATAGTAAAGGCTGTTTAGGTTCGCCGGATTGGGTTATAGAAATTTTGTCTCGGGGTAATTCCAAAAAAGAAATGCAGCTCAAATACCAACTCTATCAAGAGAGCGGCATTAAAGAATACTGGCTGGTTTATCCCGGTGAAAAAGCCGTCCATCAGTTTGTCTTGGATGATCAAACCGAAAAATACCAGCTGCTTGCCATGTACTCTGGCGAAGACATCGCTACTCCGCAGTTATTTCCTGATTGCCAGATTGATCTGCGCGAAGTGTTTGAAGATGACAGCGAATAAATATATAACCAAACGTTTAATATTTACCGTTATACAAAAAGTTTGCGTTAGGCAGGAAAATGAATCATTACAAGGAAACCCAATCATGATGACCGACCACGAAGAGAGTCTTCTTATCAGCGAAATCGATGCACTGTCGCTGCAACTTGCCGATGCCTTATTACTGCGCCGCGAACCCGACAATGTTCATGATGAACTAGCGATTGTGGTATTAACCGTGACGGCACAAAAATTGGGCTACCTTGCGCGAGTAACTTCCATAACGCGAAGCTTTAAGTTCACAGAGGTAACAAACATATATGAAAATTTGAGTTTTAAGCCTCAAGTTTGAATACTGGCACAATGAGTTGAATAATAAATCGTAAGTTAAAGACCCCCCCCTAAGCCGTATGTTTCTTTCCCTGATTTGGTGACCTCATCTTGGGTGCGGATGCTTTCTTAGAAAGAGTATTCTACCTTCTCTGGCCTTTCTACTTACGCCAATATTTAAAAATCGCTCCTATAGATTGGCGAAGGTATTGTTATATCAAACTTAAATTACTCCTGTTTGGTTTAAAATTAATGAGTTATAAAAACTTGAACATCGAGTTTAGGTAAGTTAAAATTTTTGTGATTTTATGTTAGAGTAAAGTCACTCAGTGCAAGAGTAAGTCATAGTAAGTTATAACACGAACATTAAGTTAATATCTCACAAATCAAACCATAACCTTTGAGAGTCCTTATGACATTTAAATTAAAATCGCTGTCCGCCCTTATGTCATGTTTATAGAATTAAAAACTGGTCTTTCAGTGCGTAATGCTATAATTTTGCAATAGGAGGTTATTTAGATGAGCATTGCCCAAGCCGTACAACAAACTATTGAGAGTATTCCTGCGGGTAAGATTTTCAGCTATCAGGAATTGCCAGACTATTCTAAATCACCAGGTGCTGTCATTAAGGCGGTAAGTCGTTTGGTTGAAGAAAAGCGTTTGGAGCGATTTTCCAAAGGAAAGTTTTATATTCCTAAAAAGGGATTATTAGGCGCACGTAAACCTTCAGATAGTGAATTACTGCGCACTATGCTCTACAAAAATGGTCGCTTGCGCGGTTATATTACCGGCTTGTCTTTGTTTAACCAGCTCGGTTTAACAACCCAGGTACCACGAACAATTACCCTCGCCATCAATGGTGGGCGTCAGGAAAAAGAATTCGGCACTATCAAAATTAAAACGCTAGTTATTCGGGCACCTATTGAAGAAAAAGCTGTGTTGCCTCTGCAATATCTTGACGCACTCAAGCAAATCAAAATAATACCGGATTCAGACATTAATCTGTCCTTGAAGATTCTAAAGAAAAAAGTTTCTGAATTGCCTAAAGAGGATCAAGAAAGGCTGGTTTATCTTGCTGAAACATACTATGGCCCACAAGTACGCGCTTTGGTTGGCCTGATATATTCCAGTCTTAATTTAACTGTCCCGCAAAGTTTAATCTTTTCGCTCAATCCAACGACGACCTACACATTAACTTTAGATCAAGAGAACTGGCCAATGGCAGGAGCATGGCACATTCGATGATGCGATTACATGAAGATCTGGAAGTATTTTTGGATTTAGTGCAAGCCACTTCTGAGAATATGGGCTTACCACAGGTATATATTGAAAAAGATTACTGGGTGACAAAGGCATTGAAGCATCTTTCTGAATCTGCACATGTAAACGAAGTTGTTTTTAAAGGTGGTACATCTTTATCCAAGGCCTACCGATTAATAGATAGATTCTCGGAAGATATCGACTTGGCAATATTCGCTGGAGGCATTAACGATTCTGCACGCAAGAATTTGCTGAAAGATGTTGAAAGGACTGTTGCAAACGGCCTTAAAAAGCTTGACGACGACCTTAGAGAATCAAAAGGCTCCAAATATCGAAAAACTGTTTATCAATATCCACGCTGTATTGATAGTGATAATTTTGGACAGGCGTCTCAAGAGCTTTTGTTAGAGGTAAATGCTTTCACGAATCCTGAACCTTATGAGCTAAGGCAGATACAATCTTTTATTGCAGAAACTTTGTTGAAGCAGGATCGAGCTGATTTGATAACAGATTACGGGCTAGAAAGTTTTTCAATCAATGTGCTTTCTGTAAAACGAACACTCGTTGAAAAAATGCTAGGCGTTATCAAGGATAGCTATTACGAAAATCCTGTAGAACGACTTTCTGATCGTATTCGTCATATTTATGATATATGCCTTATTCTACGCGAAGAGGAATATAAAAATTTCGTTCAGAGTCCGGAATTTGTAACCTTGTGTAAATTTTGTATCCTCGATGAAAAATCAGGAGTGTTTGGAAAATCTGATTATCTTAAAAAGCCTTTAGTTGACGCACCACTATTTACAGAGTTTTCTAACTGGCGAACATCGCTAGAAACAACCTATGAAGGTGTCTTCGCTGATCTTGTATTTGGTGAAAAGCCAGAAATGGATGAGATTATAGTGGCTCTTAGTTTTTTGCACGATAACATAGCTAAAGCCGATTTTATTGATCTAAATTAAGAACCCTAGTAGGGGTTTTGCTTACTAGCTTTTGGGCTTATTTCGAGATCGAAAGAGAGTTGAGTTTTGCTGTTTTATGTTAGAGTAAGATCACTCAGTGCAAAAGTAAGTCAAAGTAAGTTATAACACCAGCATCAAGCTAATACCACACCAATAAAATACCAACTCCAGAGAGTCCTTATGACATTTAAATTAAAATCGCTGTCCGCCTTACTGTTATTACTGGTCGGTTTAAGTCCCTTAGCCGTTCAAGCCGAGGTGTTGCCGGTTAGTGCGGATACTTATTTGGCACCTGCTTCTGAGGGTGCGGGTACATCAGAAGTTATTAAAGTTAATACCAGCAATAAAGCACTGTTAAATTTTGATTTATCAACCTTGCCGGCCGATATTAGCAGTGCGGATATTAACAAGGCCACCTTGGTGTTTTTTGTTAAAAGTGCTCCTACCCCGGGTCGAATTCAAGTTCGTCCTATTACATCGACTTGGTCAGAAAACGGCGCCAATACCAGTACGGCGCCCAGTGTGGGTTTATCTTTAGAAACCAGTGCGTCGATAAATCAAAGCAATACTTATTATACCGTGGATGTAACGCAACTGGTCATGGACTGGGTTGATGATCCAAGTACGCTATTTGGTTTAGCACTGACGCCCTTAAAAGGCAGTTCTACTGCTTTAACACTGGATAGTAGAGAAACCACCCAAACCAGTCATCCGGCGTATATTGATATAGACTTGCAAGAGCCAGCAGGAAATAAAGGCCCAGTGGGGGCGCAAGGGCCACAAGGAGCATCTGGTCCACAAGGCTCTAAAGGTGCATCAGGTGTAAAAGGAGTGCAAGGTCCGATAGGTTCAAATGGTATTCAGGGTATTCAGGGACTTCCAGGGCTAGCAGGTGGTGTACAACTTCCCCTTAACGTTACCGCTGGTATACAGTATTGGAATGGTGCGGCGTGGATTAATATACCCGCAGGCTCACCAAATACAAGCTTAACCTTTTGTAATAATAAACCGATTTGGGCCTCCAATGGTTGTCCTAATGTCACTGTTTATGCACTAGGCGACCGGGGGCCGGCTGGTGGCATCGTATTTTCTCTTAGCGATGTAACCGGCTTGCATGGCTTAGAAGCGGCACCGGTTGATCAGTCAAGTGGGATAAAATGGGGTTGTAATGGTACTTTAGTGGGCACTGCAACGGCGGTCGGCACAGGTAAAGCGAATACAGCGGTAATTAAGACAAAATGTGGCACGGGCACGGCTGCTCAGATTGCAGCCAGTTATAGCTTAAACGGTTTTAAAGATTGGTATTTGCCCTCAAAGGATGAGTTAAATTTATTGTATTTACTAAAAGACTTTGTGGGTGGTTTTGATGCTAATGGTTACTACTCCAGTTCATCGGAATACAAGGCTACCACTGTTTTTAGCCAATTAGTGATAGGTCCCGTTAGTACTCAGTACACCGTTGAGAAGAATGAATCTCGTCCAGTGCGGGCGATTCGGACTTTTTAAAGCATTGCTTGCCCGATTTACCGTCGTTAGCCTAATCACACACTTTGAGAACCCTTATGACATTAAGATTAAAATTGCAATCCCTCGCGTTGTTGCTCGCTTGTTTAAGCCCGCTAAACGCCCAAGCCGTGCTATTGCCGGTTATCGCTGATACGTATCTGGCAGCTACCGCTGTCGGTACATCGGAAACGATTAACGTTAATTCCACCAACACCGCCCTGTTAAATTTTGATTTATCGACCTTACCAGTTGGTATTAACAGTGCCGATATTAGCAAGGCCAGCTTGGTGGTTTTTGTAAAAACCGTGCCTACCTCCGGAAAGCTGCAGGTCAGTCCTGTCACATCGACTTGGACAGAGAGCACTGTTAAAACCACCACCGCCCCTAGCGTAGGTTTAGCATTAGCGACCAGTGCGCCGTTTGTTTACACCAATCGTTATTATGCCGTGGATGTAACACAGCTAGTAAAAAACTGGCTTGATGCTCCCTCCAGTAACAAAGGCTTGGCACTTGATCCAGTAGGGCAAACCTCTTTAACCCTGGATAGTAAAGAAGCGACTAAAACCAGTCATTCGGCGTATATCGACGTTGTTTTGCAGGGAGCGGTCGGTGCTAAAGGCGATAAAGGCCCAACCGGCATCCTGGGAGTGGCAGGTGCGCAAGGCTTAAAAGGTGATGCGGGGCCGAAAGGTGACAGAGGGGTGACTGGTGCTCAGGGTGTGCAAGGTATACAGGGGGCACAAGGCTCGGCAGGGGCGCTGCCAGTTGGCCAGGCGGTAGGCGACATGCCCTATTGGAATGGCTCGGCATGGATTACTATAACGGCGGGTTTACCTAACGCCACTTTAACGTTTTGTAATAATAAACCCACGTGGACGACGAGTGGCTGTCCCAGTCCCGCTAAGGTTTATAAAATAGGCGATACAGGCCCGGCGGGTGGTAAAGTCTTTTATCTAAGCGATGCTGCTGGCTTACATGGTTTAGAAGCCGCGCCTGTTGATCAGTCAAATGCGAAATGGGGCTGTAATGGCACTTTAGTGGGTGGCACGGGAAGGGCTGTGGGTACGGGTAAAGCTAATACAGCCGCTATTAAGGCAAAATGTGGTACTGGAACGGGTGCTCAGATTGCAGCCAGCTATAGTTTGAATGGATTTACGGATTGGTATTTGCCCTCACTGGATGAGTTGATTTTATTGTATGCACAAAAAGCTCGTGTGGGTGGTTTTGCTAATAAGCTCTACTTGAGTTCTTGGGAACTCGATGGTTTCAACTCATGGGGGCTGGACTTCTCAGATGGCAGCGAAACCGGCTACGGTAAGGGCTATGCTTTTCTAGTTCGGGCAGTGCGGACTTTTTAACTATTCATTTATTTAACCCTTTTTGAGACATTTTATGACATTTACATTAAAATCGCTTTCCGCCGCCGTGTTGTTGCTTGCGGGTTTAAGTCCGTTAAATGCCCAAGCCGTATTGTTGCCCGTTATCGCGGATACTTATCTGGCACCGGCTGCTGACGCGGCGGGTACATCAGAAATTATTAAGGTTAACCCCAATAATAAAGCCTTATTAAATTTTGCTTTATCGCCCTTGCCGTCTGGTATAACGGGTGCGAATATTGATAAGGCCAGATTAGTATTTTTTGTTAAAAGCGTTCCTACTTCGGGTAAACTTCAGGTCAGTCCTGTGACATCGACTTGGGCAGAGGGTACCGTTAAAGCCCCTGTCGTGGGTTCATCTTTAGCGACCAGTGCAGCACTGAGTCGCAGTAACACCTATTATGCCGTGGATGTTACCCAACTGGTGAAAAACTGGCTTGACAATCCTGCCAGCAGCTTCGGCTTGGCACTGCAACCTTTTCGCGGTACTTCTACCTCTGTAACGCTAGAGAGTAAAGAAGCTACCCAGACCAGTCAAGCCGCCTATATTGATATCGACTTGCTTGGGGCTGATGGCCCTAAAGGCGATACGGGTGCGGCTGGGACTCAAGGCGCAGTCGGCCCGCAAGGTATAATCGGTGATGCTGGCGTGCAAGGCGACCAGGGAGCTGATGGTGCCCAGGGGCCACAAGGTATTCAGGGTGTGCAAGGACCAGCCGCCGCATGGCCGGTTGGTCAAGCACAAGGTGATATAAGGTATTGGAATGGTGCGGCGTGGGTTAATATAGCGGCGGGTTTACCTAACGCCACTTTAACATTTTGTAATCATAAACCCACGTGGACGACGACTGGCTGTCCCCCAAATGTGTATACAATAGGCGATACAGGCCCCGCGGGTGGCAAGGTCTTTTATTTAAGCGATGCCACTGGTTTACATGGTTTAGAAGCCGCGCCTGTAGATCAAGTAAAATACATTCAATGGGGCTGTTATGGCACTGTAGTGGGCACGGGAACGGCTGTGGGTACGGGTAAAGCCAATACAGCCGCTATTATTGCAAAATGTGGAGCTGGAACGGCTGCTCAGGTTGCCGCCAGTTATAGCTTAAACGGTTTTACGGATTGGTATTTGCCCTCAAAGGATGAGTTAAATTTATTATATAGACAAAAAGACGTTGCGTGGATTACCCTCTACTGGAGCTCTTCAGAAGCCGATAATAATCGCATTGCGTGGATCCAGCAATTTATAAATGGGACTCAGTCAATCCTCAATAAGAGTTACACGCAAGCTGTGCGTGCTATTCGGACTTTTTAACTATTCATCTCTTTAACCCTTTGCTTTTCCCCGCGTAGCGGGACATTTTTTTAGACATGGCCTTACAATGAAAGTGCGTCAATTTGCATTAATTATTTTTTATGATAGTTGCAGTGCTTTCATTTGTAGGGGTGGTTGTTGTGTCTTCATGAGCATTAACGTGACTGTGTGAAGACACAGAGGGGGTAGGGCAGATTTTATGGGATAAATCCCTTGCTATGCTCTGCCCCTTTTTTCTTCGGTCTACAAGTAGAATTATTATAAAGAATAAGTCTATGTAAAGCCTATATAACCCCATATAATGTTTTTACAATTAAACCTATGAGGTTGCTATGTACAATACGCAAAATATTAAAGATCATATCGAGCGCCTTAAGGAAATCGGTGAACCTGAGATTATAACTATCGATGGTCAGGCAGAATTAATTGTACAAAATGCAACGGCTTATCAGGCGTTAATTGACCGCTTAGAAGCCATTGAAGGTATTCGCTCTGGATTATCTTCTATGCAAAGAACTGAAGGTCGTCCATTTGATGATTTTTTTAAAGCATTTACAAAAAAGCATCATGTGACTGAATGAGCATTCAATATAGAGTCATTATTCAACCCATAGCAGAATCTGATTTAGAAACGCCTATTTATACATTGCCCAAGAATCACCCAATTACGCATCCAAATGGTTATTGCAAATACAATCAAAAGTAAAAACGCTTGAGACATTACCTTTTCGTTGTCCATTAGCACCAGAAAATAATGTATTTGACTACGAAATTAGACAGTTAATTATTGGTCAATATAGAGTGTTATTTACTATCCAATCAACTGAGGTTCATATTCGTCATGGTACTCAACTCTGGCTACTCCATTAATCTAATAGATGGTATTGAAATCCATTAAGGAGCTTGAAGCAGGGCAATCTTTAAATTTTGATAATGGTGTCGCTATAAAGTGCAACTAATGAATCGTGAGTCATTAAGCGCATTGGCTCTACCAGAGCTTGTGCCACTAATATTCGATCAAATGGATCATGATGATGGAGTGGTAAATCTTCAACGGCAATAGCGTGTTCTGCCTCAATAGCAAGGAAGCGATAGCCGGCTTCTTTAAAATAACGCATAGCATCTTGGCCAGAAATGGGCATATCACCTTTACCAAGAGCATGTTTTATAGCAATTTCCCATATATTTGCAGCACTGATCCATACATTGGTTCTTGGTGACAATATGAGTTCACGTGCTTTTTGTGATAATTTAGGATTATCTGTAATAGCCCAAAGTGCCACGTGAGTATCAAGTAACAGATTCAAGACTGGGCCTCACCGACAAATAATTGAGCGACTTCATCATTATAAGTATCGATGTTATCAGGTACTTCAAAGAGTCCTTTTGCGATACCTATTCGATTGTTAGCGGACGTAATATCAATGGGAACTAGTTTTGCCACAGGGCGACCGTTTCTGGCGATAACAATTTCACGCTCTTTACCTTGTTCAATACTTTCGACGAGACGTGACAATGAAGATTTAGCTTGTAACATATTAACAGTCGTTTGCATGCTGATATCCTATAAAAAGCCTTAGTCTAGTCTGGCTAACGTGTTAAATCAAGTTGATAGTTGTTCAGATTGTATAAATGAGTTGAATAATAAATCGTAAGTTTAAGTGTTTTAGCCATGTTGAATCACGCACTAAAAAAGCTTTACAACGGGGACACAAAATTCGGTAATGGCTGCAACTATTAAATACCCTGGCTAAAGACTATAATAATGCACCTGTACAAGCATAACCACCATTCTTAACGAATTACAAGCACCATAATGAATAATATTAGTGAAATTGCTCAACTAGGTACGCCGGTATTAAGGCAAAAAGCCGAGGCAATAACCGAAGTATCTAGTTTAGAAACCCAACAAATAATAAACACTTTAAGCGTCACTTTAGCCTCTACGCAAGGGGTTGGTATTGCTGCACCACAGATTAGCATTTCAAAACAAATCATTATTGTGGCCTCCAGACCATCAACTCGCTATCCGCATGCGCCGCTAATGGAACCCACTGTCATGATTAATCCCAGTTTCCAGCCCCTCTCAGAGCATAAAGAGAAAGATTGGGAAGGCTGTTTAAGTATTCCTGGCATACGGGCATTAGTGCCTCGATATACTCAGATTGAAATCACCTATACAGATATTAATGCACAACTAATTACTATGCCGTTTAATGGCTTTATTGCTCGCGTTTTTCAACATGAATATGACCATCTTGATGGCACAGTTTATTTAGATCGGGTAGAAGATAACAAAGACATCTTTGCTGAAAGCGAGTATTTTAAACTTTTTAATAATTAAGGTTTTATGAGTAACTGGTGTGTTTATATCATTCTTTGTAGTGACGACACTTTATATACCGGTATCACTGTTGATATACAAAGACGCATTAAGCAACACGCGACCGGTCTTGGTGCTAAATACTTTAGAAATAGATCACCCAAAGAAATCGTATTTTTAGAAACAGAGCATGACCGCAGTTCAGCTACAAAACGTGAAATGGCTATTAAAAAGCTCAACAAGATCGAGAAAACAAATCTTATTAATTCAGCTAAGCTGTCTGTAAAAATCGAAACATTACATTAACCAATCAGACCTATCATGAATAATTCAATTATCTATGCCCTCGATTTTGACGGCGTTATCTGTGACAGTGCCGTAGAAACAGCTATGACAGGCTGGAAAGCCGCTGGGAATATTTGGCCCGAAATGTCCCAAACAGTACCAGAAGAATTAGTTTCTCAATTTAAATTAGTCAGACCTACTATCGAAACGGGCTTTGAAGCCATACTCGCCATGCGTTTGCTGTATCTACAAACGCCTATCGACACCATCTATCAGAATTATACCCAGTTAACCCATGCACTTTTAATCGAAGCCAAGCTAACGACTGATGATTTAAAAAGTCTATTCGGCAGCACCCGAGATGCTTGGATTGAAAATGACTTAGCTGAATGGATTAATCAAAACCCATTATTCACCAATGTGGCCGATAAATTACAACAATTACATAATCATGCTATCTGGTATGTCGTCACTACCAAACAAGAGCGCTTTGTTAAACAAATTTTAAGCGCTAATGCAATTGACTTGGATGAAAGCCACATTTATGGTTTAGACCGCAATATGAATAAGCCTGCCGTGTTAGAAATGCTCTTAAACAAACATCCCAATCAAGAGATTTACTTTGTTGAAGACCGCTTACCCACCTTGTTAAACGTGATAAAAATTCCAGAACTTTCTAGCGTTAAACTCCTATTTGCATTATGGGGCTATAATACTGCAACGGATAAACAAACAGCCTCACAGGAAGCTATCACCTTACAAGAACTCGAAGACTTCCTTGCATTTTAAAACACTTTAAAACGCTGAAACTATTTGCTGGTAGAAAACTAATTGAGATATTGACTGTCTCAGATTATCTGTAACCCTTGATTCTTTAATTTCGCTACTAAAAGCATGACTCATTTTTTTGCTAACCCGCCTATCAAGGTCATAATAAGATTTTTTTTAATACTGTTATTCAATTGCTTTATTAATAGTGCAATTGCAAATGAAGCCAGCTTTTTAGTGCTTAACTACCACGACATTATCGACAATAAAAGCGCAGAAGAAGATGCCGTCGACTTAAGCCAAAAACACTTTGAAGAACAATTACAATGGTTAACAGCAAATAACTACAAGGTCATTAGTGTTCAACAAGTCTTTGATGCGGCAGCAGGCAAAACTACGCTACCCAATAAAGCCGTTATCCTTACCTTTGATGATGGCTACCAAAGTTTTTACACCCGAGCTTTTCCACTACTTAAGAAATATCACTACCCTGCCACAGTTTCTTTAGTCGGTAGCTGGATGGGTGAAAACCCTGATGAAAATAAACCCACAAAACCTCTCATGAGCTGGGCTCAAATTAAGGAACTTAAGCAATCGGGTTTAATAGAAATTGCGTCTCACAGTTATGATTTGCATAGAGGTATTTTAGGTAACCCACAAGGCAATACCCAAGCCGCCGCAGTGACTCGCGTATACGATGATCCTATGCTAATTTATGAATCAGCAGCCAATTACCAAGACAGAATTCAAAATGATTTACTCAAAAATGCTGAACTTATCTTCCAGCACGCTGGTGTAAGACCTAGAGTTATGGTTTGGCCTTATGGAGAATACAATCAATTAACCCTCATGGCCGCGCGTAAAGCTGGCATGCCTATGACCATGGGCTTGATTGATGGAGCTAACACCTTAGCCGATATTGGCAATTTAAAACGCTTATTGATTGCGGATAATCCAAACATTACCGAATTCTCGGCCATTGTGTCAAAACTAAGAGCCGATAGACCGCTCCGAATTGCGCATATTGATATGGACTATTTATATGACACAGATCCAGAACAGCTTAATCATAATATAGATATTGAAATCCAACGCATCAAAGATATGCGCATTACCACGGTTTATTTACAGGCTTATGCTGATCCAGATGGCGATGGTAATGCAGACGCACTGTATTTCCCTAATCGACATTTACCCGTTAAAGCGGATTTATTTAATCGGGTTGCTTGGCAATTAAAAAAAGTGGCTGACACGCGCGTGTATGCTTGGATGCCAATCTTGGCCTATCAAAAAAATGATATTCCCGAAGCGTGGTATGTTAAAGAATGGCGAGATGGAAAACCCCAAAGCTCAAGTCATATTTACACGCGCTTATCGCCTTTTAACCCAGAAGCCCGGCAATATATAACGGATATCTATGAAGACCTAGCCATCTGCTGCAACTTTGATGGCCTGTTGTTTCATGATGATGGCATCTTATCCGATTTTGAAGATGTGTCACCTCTGGCTTTTGAATATAGTCGAGAAGTCTGGGGCTTCCCTACCCAATTTGACGTGATTCACAACAACCCCAAAATGAGTTTAAGCTGGGGGGAACACAAAACCGAACTCATTAATCAATTTACCGATGAACTCGCTAATCGGGTGCGCTTTTATAGACCTGGCATTAAAACCGCTCGAAATTTTTATTCTTTACCATTAATAAAACCTTTTAGTGAAGAATGGTTTGCACAATCTTATGACTCCTTTTTAAAACATTATGACTATGTAGCCATTGAAGCTATGCCGTTTATGGAAGAAGCAGAAAATCCTAAGGAATGGCTCACAGAGTTAGTAAAAAAAGCCGCTAAATATCCCAATGGCCTGACTAAAACAGTCTTTGAATTACAAACTGTTGATTGGAAAAACTCCAAAAAAATACCCATGGAGACTTTTCTAGGCCAAGTCGGTTTATTACAAAAACTAGG
>CAIQNQ010000158.1 GCA_903873165.1 uncultured Methylococcaceae bacterium
ACTCACTGAATCGGTTCCATCCAAGGCCACGAGCAATGTATCATTGATGGATCGAAACGAGTCCAGGCAACCGTTCTGGTACAGTTGATCACCCATATCGGCTAACACGGGATAAAGCGTTTCCGGCGCAATCGGATCCAAAAGATTGCCAATTTGGCTTGTTGAGGGTAACTGATGAACACCAAAAATCGATTGAGCATTATTTTTGTTTGGCTTCTGTAGTGGCTTTTGTATTAATAGCGGCTTTCCTGTCGTCATTCGAAATTACTTTAAGTTTAGCAGGGTTTTAAATTGGGAATTGCTGCCAAAAATAACAGGATGTGGCACAGCACTTGATTTTACTCTACAGAAAAATGGGTTTCAGAAAAACAAAATATTGATCAGGCAGCCAATGAAGACCCTAGTTTTAAATATTTTATTCAGCTACTCGAAAACTCTGTGCAATAAAATGTACAACTTAACTAAAAAATAGTTATTGCTCCATTAAAAGACTAACAATCCATCGTCCAAAAACAAGATATTCTCCCTACCCTTCAAACAATATCAATCAACTTCAACCCTGGTGGCAGGGCTTCGCCAAACATTTGTTTCTCGGCTTTTTCATCCAACTCTTTATATTGCTCAACCATCTCTATCCAACTAACAGGGGCTTTGCTTTGCTTTAGTTTTTCTATAATTTGCGCGCGCATTTCAGGATTAATATCTTGATCTCTATCCCCACTCATCCTAGCAATCAGCGTGGCGGCAAACGCTGCATGCAGATTCTTTTTCCAATCTTCAGTTAAAATTTGCATTAACCATTGCTCTGCCACTGGCGAGGTAATCACGTTATGTTGACTGCCATAAAAGGGTACTCGTGCACCTATTCTACCGACCGCCCACCAGGTTTGCGTGGATTCTGCAGGTTTTTGTAAGCGGGTTAATAACCAATCGCCTAACTGAGCTTTTTTCTCTATAGGCAGCTTCTCTAATACCGCTGATAAACGCACCATATCATCATAACTACGGGTTTTAATTTGCTTAGCGACATTCACTTGTCTAGCCGCTGCCGGATTGATGTATTTAGAGATATCAGCAAAAATTTGCTCTTGCTCTATCGCAGATAAACCACCCGCAATACGACGCCAAAGTGTCCACCATTCGGCCCAATTCTGAGTTTCATTCACATACTGGATACCGTGCGCATAATGTTTCCATAATTGCTCTACCCGCCAATCATCTAAAACATCGCCTAAACCTGGGCGCAAACAAAAACCCACTAGACTTAACCAAACGCGCTCATGATTGTCGGAACGCCGATGCGATTTTGAGTTATCTATTAACGCAGTAAACAAGGCTCGCAACAATGGCAGCTCCCATGCTGATCGATCTGAGCCTAATTGCTTTTCTAATTCTGCTCGTAGATTTTTAACCGCTTTAGCATCAATCTGTTTGGATTTAGAACCAAATATTGCGGTTATTTTATCGACTGCCCCGGCAAATTGGGGCGGCAATCTATAGTCTTCAGCTTGTAAAGTGGTAGCTGATTTTTTTCGCAATTGAAACTCAACATTCCAACGCTGGGCAGCATTTTCAACGGATACACATTCCAGCTTTAACACCCCCATTTCTGTTTGAGTGACCGCTAATTTAACAATCACTTGATCGATTGCATTGTCCGCAGTTCTATCAAACGCGGCTACTAAGGGCGGTAAAAAATTAAAATCATCAGTTAAATTAATAATGTCACCGGCTTTAAAATCAACATCACCAGTGGTTGAGGCTAAATGAAACCGCACTGGCATGCCTAAGCGTAAAGCGAAGTGTTTATCTTTTAAAACGACTTCATCACCTTCTTCACTCCCTTTTGGTAATACACACACACCTTGTTTTACCTCAGTTTGCTCAGCATCCAATACTAAAAAATAACTACGAGCCGCACCACCACCAATTTTTAGTTTATTATTGCGTTTAGCTAAGGCATAACTCACCGCACCATAAGCGACTGATAGATCAGGATGCTGATTTTCTAACAAGGTAACGGGTTTAGTACCCCAAGAATTGAGTAGCGTTTGTACTCGTTGACTAATCAATTGACTACGAAATACCCCACCATTCAATAGCAACGCATCAGGGACACTGCCCTCGCCTTGCATGGCTTCTAATGAAGCTTGGCTATAGTGTTTTAGAAAGCCAGCGAGATGTTTACTGATAGCAGGATCAGATGCATACGGCAAACCGAACTCCACCACGCCACTGCGTTTAACATTGGGATATTCATCGAGTGCTGATAAAGGAAAAAACCCATCCAGTGCCAATGCACGCACTTCTTCTCGACTAAATACGACACTACGTGAACCGCCTATCAGCCTTGAACCACCACCAAGCAAAGTGACGGTCACTTGCTCTGGGGCATCTTCAGCTAATAACTGTTCTTTTGCTAAACGACATTGTTCTAATAATTGTGATAAATCCGCCTGAGATAACCGATTTTGACCATTAAGCAAACGACTTTCTGCTAAATGCGCTAAGGCAAGATCAATATTATCGCCACCCAACATTAAATGATCGCCTACACCAATGCGGGTTAACTTAGGTTCTTGCGCACCAGTTTCAACTTTAATCAGGGTTAAATCGGTAGTGCCACCGCCCACATCACAAACTAATAGCAAATGCACATTGCTGAGGGCTTGCTTCAAATGATTTGCATTAATTCTTAACCAATCATAGCAAACGGCTTGAGGTTCTTCTAAGAAACGCACCTTAGTTAAACCAGCCATCTTTGCGGCTTCTAAGGTTAATGACCGTGCTTCTTCATCAAACGATGCGGGGACTGTCAGCACAATATCTTGTTGTTCTAAAGGTGCCTGTGGAAATTTGTGTCCCCAAACTGTCCGAATATGCGCCAAATAACTGGCACTGGCTTCAATAGGTGACACCTTTGCCACCTCCTCATGACTACCCCAAGGCAATATGTCTGCAGTATGATCGACCCCAGGATGAGACAACCAACTTTTAGCACTCGTTACAAAACGACCTTTAGATTTTGCCCCTAAAAAGCGAGCGGCTTCACCAATAACCACAGGCATATCAGAAAAACCGGCCTCTTTTGCATAACTCGGAAAATTAATTTCATTATTACCCAATTCTTCAGGCGCTGGATGATAACGCACTGAAGGTAATAAAGCTTTTTCTGCTACTAAGCCTGGCGCAATGAGTTGTTCAACATTAAATAAGTGGATGTCTTGATGATTAGCGTCAGTACTTGCGTAGGCGACTACGGTATGTGTTGTGCCTAAATCTATGCCAACTACATAATGTGGTGATTGCATTTTCACGATCAAAGGGTATATAAGTGTCATAAAACCAGCTAAGTTAACGATATCTGATTATCAATGCAACCATAATCTCATTGTTTTCTTATTAGTAAAGTTTTTTAATGGCTCTCTATTATAAAAATATTCTTATCAGAATTGAGGCAATTAAGACTTAACACAAATTATCAGTTAAAATGGGAGCAATAATAAATAGCCATTTTAAATGACTTATCGTTTCTTACACCAGGATTTCAGAGGTAGTTGTATGCGTAAAACACTTATTACTTTTACTGGGGGTGCAGCTTTAGCCCTGATGCACACATTTTCTCATGCGGCAACTGAATTACCGCCTTCTGCAAAAGTTGACCTAGGCCCTGTTGAAGAAGTCTGTTCAGAATTTACAGACCCCGCATGGCGTAAAGAACAAACGATTGATGGCGTTAAAATCCAAGAATCAAAACTTTGTAATCCTGATAATCCTGCTGATATTGCCGCCTTTGTAAAAGGTACCAACGGCATTTCCATGGATACCTTAATGGCGACGCAATTAGCCGCAGATGCGATTACTTTATCAGACGACACCGACGGTGATGGCGACCCTGATAAAATAATTATTAAGCTTGAAGTCGTTGAGCTGAACGGTCATTCACCGGATATGAAAGATCAAACCACAACTTACGACATTGCCCCTGGCATTCAGCCGACTTTTTGGGTTTATGCGCCCAAAACTCGTGACATGTCTACTAAAAGCCTCTATGAATTAGAAGCTAATCCTTTATTAAGAGCGCCCTCACCTGTTATTCGTGTTGAACAAGACGATGTGGTGTGGATAGTGTTAGAAAATACCCATTATTTACCGCACTCTATCCATTTACACGGCATCGATCATCCGTATATGAATCACGCTGGAGCTGGCAATGATGGTGTGGGTCAAACCAGTAATATGGACACAATGCCAGGTGAAAGCAAAACCTATGTCATTAAACCGCGTCAACCGGGCACGATGTATTACCACTGCCACGTACAACCCCATACGCACATTCCTATGGGCTTACAAGGTATCTTTATCGTTGAAGAAAATCGCCCCAATAACTGGGTTCAAACTTTAAACGTAGGTGCGGGTCAAGTGCGTCATCCATCTGTGGCAGTCTTAGAAAAATATGCCCGTGAATATGACTTACATTATCAATCAGCCGATAAAGAATTACATGAAGTCGTCGCAAGATCAGCTAATGATCCGCGTTTAATTGCTAAACACATGAACACTGAGTACGACACGACCGATGCAACTGATGATTACTTTATGCTGAATGGTCGATCATTCCCTTATACTTTAAGAGAATCATTGATCCACATGGAAGAGAATCAACAAGTTAAGCTACGCGTCCTCAATGGTCATACCGAATCTTTAGCCATGCACATTCATGGTCATAAACCCACCATCACCCATTACGATGGCGTTGATAATGGCCCCGGCTCTTATATTCAACGTGACGTACACGGTATGGTTCCCGCACAACGTATCGATTTATCTTTGAGTGGTGTTGATGATGGTTTAAATAGCTTTGGACAAGGCATTTGGATGTTCCATGATCACGTAGAAAAATCATTTACGACCGATGGTCATGGTGAAGGTGGCGATATCAGCTTAGTCGTTTATAAAGGTTTTGTTGATGACAAAGGTATACCCTCTGCTCACGGCATGAGCTTAGCGCCGTATTTTTCTAAAGCTTTATGGAAAGGTAAATATCCGATCTGGCAAAATTATGATGCTTGGAGCAGCTTAGGTTTACCAGACTTAAATGCCGAGATCAAACCGGCTAAAGTGGCTATACAAACACCTGCAGTTAAAGCATCAGAAGTAGACGCGGCAGCAAATGCAGCAGCACAATCAGATGAATCCTCTGCATTTGAGAAATTATTATTCGGTATTATTTTAGGCTTACTGGCTTATGGTGTGGTACTTAAACGCCAACTCATCATAGACCGCGTGACTCAATTAATCGCTAGTAAAGGTGTTAATAAGCCAAAATAAAAGCACGCTTTGCTACACCTTAAAACAAACGGTTACCCCCTCCTCTTCAAACAAAGAAACGTAAATATTCAGCCCTCCCCCTCTTTGACAAAGAGGGGTTAGGGGAGATTCAATTAAATTAATCCGTTCCACCTACCAAAGCTTAACTTAAAAAACTTTCCACTCTACTTAAAAATTCTACTGGCTGTTGCACATGCAACCAATGCCCCGCATCTGCTATAACACTTAATTGTGCCAGCGGAAATAGCTCATCTAGCTGTTCTCTACGCACATAATTAGAATCCTCACCTGCTAAAAACAATGCTGCTCCTTGATAAGGTTTTACCGTTTTAACATCAGGAAAACCAATAATATTATCTCCAGTCTCATAGAAGATATCCAAATCAACGCGCCAAGAATATTCACCGTTAACTAAAACCAGATTTTGTAATAAAAACTGTCGATAAGTTAATTCAGGAATATCTGGCTCTAACCATTGCTCCGCTTCTTTACGATTTTTTAATGAATCCAAAGGTAAGGACTTTAAGGCGGTAATTAAAGCATTAAAAGAATGCTCATATCTGACAGGAGCAATATCAGCAACGAGTAATTTATCAATGCGCTCAGGATGATTTAAGGCACACCACATCGCCACTTTTCCGCCCATGCTATGACCCAATAAACTTGCCTGTTTAATGTCCTGAGCATCCATAAAAGCCAGCAGATCAGCCACCATATCTGAATAATCCATGCTGATATGATGTGGCGAGGCACCATGATTACGCATATCAACGACATAAACATGCTGCTTAACTGCCAACTTTTCCCCGACTTGCCGCCAATTACGTGAGGAGGCAAAAAAACCATGTAAGATAATGAGTGGAATTGCGTTTGAATTGGCCTGACCTAACTCTTCAAAAGCTAATTCAACTGATGGTCTAGCATTTATATAAGAACTCATTAATTGCCTTTAAGTTTATGGGGGTTAGCTTTAAGCAAACACAAATAATGCACCCATCAGAGCACCGCACACACCACCCCACACCACTAACCAATCTAAATGCTCCCTGATTATTGCTTGCACCATTTCTTTAACCAGTTGAGGGGTTAATTCGTTTAAGCGTTTATCAATCACGCTTTCAATTTTATCGATAATATCAACGCCAATTTTATGGGCGTCCAAGCCTTCTTTTAAAGCCGCTTTAAAACGGTCTGACTCAACCATATCAACTAATGTTAAACGCATTTTTTCTGTGAAAGGTTCTTTTAACGGTGCTAATGCTTCTTGTCCTCCCATCATCATTAACATGCCGCCGAATGAAGATTCCATAATCGCAGACACTAAGCTTTCAAAGATTCTATCGTAATCCACGGCATTTAAAAACGGGTCAAGATTCAGCATTTTGCTACCCTCCTGTTCTTCTTTTTGAATAAATTGTTCGATATTCGCGGCGGTAAAAAACTGATTCATCATCAATTGTTTGATTGATAATTTAAACTCTTCAAAGCGGGCGGGAATAACACCTGAACCATATAAATACGGCACTTTCTCAAACAACATGTGAATGGCTAACCAATTGGTAATTGCCCCAGATAACGCAAAAAATCCAATGGATTTTATTAAGTCATGGTAAACAGGCGTAATATAGCCAATGCCAATAACGAGTAACGCGATAGTATTGGTGTAATAACTTTTATTAAGGGGTTCTTTCATTGATCTATTAATATCTCAGTTGGGTAAAGTAATCAAAAGTGGCTATTATAAAACATCACTATTTTATTTAACTTATTTATCTGGTATCTTTGCACGCGTTCTAGTGAGAAACTGTTGCACTGCTTTTAAGCTTAATCCTAGTTTAAAGAGTGTAATAAGTTTAACTAGTGTTTTCTTCCGCTTATTTTCAATATTTATGGATAAATTGAAGATAAGCTTAATTTAAAAGGTGATTATTTTGTCTATGAAATTTAAAAAATTGTTATTACCCGTCATTATTGGCGCATTATCAACTACAGCCCTATTATCTCCTTCATTGAGTCAAGCAGTTGAAGAGACTGGATCAATCGCAGCAAGTAAAGCGGCAGATCAAAAAGCCGCCTTAGCAAAAAAAGCGAAGGCCATCGCAGAAAAAAAAGCCGCTGAAACAGCTGCAAAATCACACAGTGAAGTAAAAGAACACGCAGTAGAAGCAGTAGAAACTGAAAAAGAAGTCGAAAAAAAATAAGCTTTTTAAGTATGGCACGATAACATAGTACTAGTTGCTAGTTATCGTGCCACGCCTAAAATTTAATTAATCCAATTCAACAATTTATCGCTCAATTTGGATAACTCTTTATAACAACATATAGCAATTCTTAAATCACCAGCCCTAAACCATAAATATGTTCAGTTTCTATCGCTAAAATTTGCAAGCCATTTTTCATGGCATTGCTGATCAATTAACTCATTTACGGGAGTTTTGCCAACAACACGACATTTATATTAATCATATCAATATGATCCCACTCACTGATACCCGCTCAACCAGTCACATGCGCGATGATTTTGCTATTGCAGATTTTGAATTATCCCCAAGTGAATGCTTAAGTATTGGCAAACTATTTTGCTGACTAATAAAAAATGAATGCCACCAACTAGTAAAGTTAGCGACAAAATAGAAGCTCAAGCACTACAATTTAGTAGTATCCATTCTGCGTTATTATTTTTAATCATCGTCAAAAATCACTAAAACTTAACAGTTAAAAGTTAATTTTTGTATAATCAAGCTTTTACTCATTGTCATAACATCATGCAAGCACCTTTTAAAACGATAGGTATCATAGGTAAGCCAAGTGATCCAATGATTGCTGAAACGTTAACGGCCTTATATAACTACTTGGTTGAGCAGAAATACGCCATTTATGTCGTAGAGGACAGCGTGCAATTTATTAATGCTACGGGGGTTAACGCCTGTTCAATTGATAGATTAGCCACACATTGTGATTTAGTGATTGCGGTAGGGGGGGACGGTACTTTTTTAGCAGCTGCTAGGGCTATTGTGCAATATGATATTCCTTTAATTGGTATAAATTTAGGACGCTTAGGCTTTCTGGTGGATATTTCGCCCAATGAGTTGCCCGCTAAATTACATCGTATTTTGCAAGGCTATTACGCGGAAGAAAAACGTTATTTACTCCGTGCCAAGATTATTCGTGATGCACGAGTAATCCATGAAGAAACTGCGGTTAATGAGGTGACTATCTTACGCTGGGTCACGCCTAGTATGATTGAGATTGTGACTAAAATTGATGGGGTATTTTTAAACTCGCAACGTTCTGACGGTTTAATTATTTCCACACCGACGGGTTCTACGGCTTATTCGTTATCGGCGGGAGGTCCTATCCTGTATCCGTCTTTAAATGCTTTAGTATTAGTCCCACTTAATCCTCATACCTTGTCTAATCGGCCTATTGTGGTGCATGACTCAGCCGAAATTGAGATTAGTTTTTTACAAACCAAACAAATCAACGCGCTAGTCACTTGTGACCACATTGAGATTCCAGATGTATTAATTAGTGATAAAATCCTCATTAAGAAAGATCCTGTACCTATCAGAATACTGCACCCTGAAGGACATGATTTCTTTCAGATCCTTAGAAACAAATTAAACTGGAGCAGTGGTTACCACAGTTAAAATCTATGCTATTAAATCTTAATATTATTGACCTTGCCGTTGTTAAATCGCTAGATCTTGATTTAGATAAAGGCATGTCGGTACTCACTGGCGAAACAGGCGCTGGTAAATCAATCCTGTTAACCGCTTTAGGCTTAGCGTTGGGTGATAGAGCAGATTCTGGCTATGTACGACCTGAAAGCAAACGCGCAGAAGTTAATCTGGAGTTTGATTTAAGTGACGCACCCAATGCCCAGCAATGGTTAATTGATAATGAACTTGACGACCTACAACAGTGTTTAATTCGCCGCGTTGTTAATCAAGATGGTCGCTCTAAAGCTTATATTAATGATCGCCCTGTCACTTTACAATCCTTACAAGAGCTCAGCGAAAAGTTAGTTGAAATTCATGGTCAACATGCGCATTTAACGTTATTAAATGCCGATGAGCAACGCCGCTTATTAGATAATTACGCCCAAAATACTAACTTAATTGACCAACTCAATGCGGGGTATAAAGCTTGGTTTACTACTCACAAAGAATTAGAACGCTGTGTAAAAGCCAATACCGATCAATCTGACCGTGAAGAGTTTCTGACTTACCAAATAGCAGAACTGGAACTGTTAGATTTAGCACATTATAACTATGCCGCCTTGGTTGAAGAACACAGTAAGATTGCTAATTTAGGCCAAATATTAGCCACGGGTCAAAAACACGTTGATATTCTTTTTGAGAATGATCAACTATCGGTTAATCAAATGCTCAATCGCAGCGTGAGTGATTTAAGTAGCCTTTGCCAATATGCACCTGAATTAAACGAGATTTGTGCATTGCTTACCGAAGCACAGATCCAAACTGAAGAAGCGGCGATTCAATTACGCCGCTTTTTGGAATCACAAGAAGCCGACCCGCAGTATTTAGAGAGTCTTGAATCTAAATTGGGCGTAATACAAAATTTAAGTAGAAAACATCATGTCAGCCCCGATGAACTCCCTCAATTGCTTAACACCTTACAAACTGAGTTACATAATTTAACGCATAGTGGTGATCGCATTGAAATATTGCAAAAAGAAGTCGTTGAGTTACGGACTAAGTACACCAAACTGGCAAATCAACTGACAAAGCAAAGACAAGCGGGTGCACAAAAATTACAAAAACATATCTCTGACATGATTAAAGAATTAGGCATGCCGCAAGGTGAGTTTATTGTCGCTATTAGTGCTTTAGATTCTGATACACCTAAATTAAATGGTCTCGATAAGATTGATTATTTGATTAGTGCCAATCCAGGTTTACCCCCAAAACCTCTGGCTAAAGTCGCTTCTGGTGGTGAGTTGTCACGAATCAGTTTGGCGATTCAAGTCACCACTTCCAATGATAAAACCACCCCTACCCTGATATTTGACGAGGTAGACTCTGGTATTGGTGGTGGTGTCGCTGAAATTGTGGGCCAAAAATTACGCGCCTTAAGCAATAATCGCCAAGTCATGTGTGTTACCCATTTACCGCAAGTAGCGGCGCAAGCGCATCAACACTTGTATGTAGAAAAGAATAATAAGACTGACATAACCTCTTCCAGTGTGCGATTGTTAAGCACGGATGAACGCGTAGAAGAAATAGCCCGTATGTTGGGCGGCGTTACCATCACGGTCAATACCTTAGCACATGCCAAAGAGATGTTATTTCACACTACTTCTAGCACTCCGCTAGAAGACTAACCACAGGAAGATAATAATATGAATCGATTTCCAGCAGAATGGGAAAAACAATCCGCTGTCTTAATAGCTTGGCCACATAAAACAGGAGACTTTAGTAATCGATTAGAATCTGTTGAACAAACTTACAGCATTATTGCTGACACTATTACGCAATACCAACCACTCATCATTGTCTGTCGTGATGACAGCCATCAACAACACATTCAAAAATTAGTTAGTAAACCAGATGCTATTGAGTTTGTACAAGCGCCCGTCAACGACATTTGGGTGCGTGATACCGTATTTTTAAGCGTTGAGAAAGATAAAACCATTACGCATTTAAACTTTTTATTTAATGGTTGGGGCGAAAAATATCAACACGATAATGATAACGCTCTGAACCACAAATTATTAAATACTAAGCTTTTTAAAGGCAAAGCCCATAAAGATGTGGATTTTATATTAGAGGGTGGCAGTGTTGAAAGCGATGGTATAGATACTATCTTAACGACTAAGCAATGCCTGCTTAATCCTAATAGAAATAATGGTTTAAGCCAAGCAGAAATAGAGCAACAACTTTTAGAAAGTTTTGGTGCAAAACGCATCTTATGGTTAGATCAAGAAAACTTATCGGGTGATGATACCGATGCGCATATTGATACGCTGGCTAGATTCTGTTCTGCCAATACGATTGCGTATACTAGTTGTGATGATACAGATGATTTGCACTACACCAGTCTTAAGTACATGGAAAGACAATTACAAGACTTTAGAAATCAAAATAATGAGCCTTATCATTTGGTGGCTCTGCCGTTACCTAAACCTATTTTTGATGAAGACAGCCAACAATTACCAGCTAACTATTCAAACTTTTTGATTATCAATCATGCCGTATTAGTGCCTGTCTATGGTGATCCTCAAGATGAAGTAGCTTTAAAACGCATTGCGGAATGCTTCCCAGCACATGAAATTCTGCCTATCCCATGCCGACCTTTAGTCCATCAATACGGTAGCTTACATTGCATGACGATGCAGTTTCCGGCGGGTGAAGTGATCCTGTAATATCAATCGCTGCATAAGTCATTGCACGAAATAAGTTTAATAAGTAAAAAAAGGCCGAGTAGTTAAGCTACTCGGCCTTTTTTATTTAGACTACTTTATTATTTTTTAGCGTTACGCTCGTTTACTTCTTTAATCACTTCGTCTGCTACGTTTTTAGGACACGGCATATAGTGTGAGAACTCCATAGAAAACTGACCACGACCTGATGTCATTGTACGTAAGTCACCAATGTAACCAAACATTTCGCTTAATGGTACGTCAGATTTAATACGTACACCCGTTACACCCGCATCTTGAGATTTAATCATGCCACGACGACGGTTAAGGTCACCGATTACATCACCCACGTGATCAGATGGCGTAAACGTATCAACCGCCATAATTGGCTCGATTAATTGTGGTGCTGCTTTTGGAATCGATTGACGGAAAGCCGCTTTCGCTGCAATTTCAAACGCGATAGCTGACGAGTCAACTGCGTGGAAGCCACCGTCAGTTAAGATAACTTTAAAGTCTAAACAAGGGAAACCCGCAAGCACACCTTTGTCCAACATACTCTTAAAGCCTTTCTCAACCGCTGGCCAGTATTCACGTGGTACGTTACCACCGGTAACTGCTGATTCAAATACGAAACCTGTACCTGGCTCACCTGGCTCAATGATGTAGTTGATTTTACCGTATTGACCAGAACCACCTGATTGTTTTTTGTGTGTATATTCGTCTTCAACCGCACGAGTAATGGTTTCACGGTAAGCTACTTGTGGTTTACCAACAATAACGTCAACACCATGAGTACGTCTTAAGATATCAACTTTAATATCTAAATGTAACTCACCCATCCCTTTTAGGATAGTTTCGCCACTGTCTTCATCAGTTTCAACGTGGAATGATGGATCTTCCTGGATCATTTTACCCAAAGCAATACCCATTTTTTCTGAAGCAGCTTTATCTTTTGGAGAAATTGCTAATGAAATAACTGGATCAGGGAATACCATCGGCTCTAAAGTCGCAGGGAATTTAGGATCACATAAAGTATGACCTGTTTGGACGTTCTTCATACCTAATACAGCAACAATGTCACCTGCTTGCGCAGATTCTAATTCGTTACGAGTGTCCGCATGCATTTCAACGATACGGCCAATACGTTCTGTTTTACCAGTGAAGGTATTTAATACAGATGTACCTTTTTCTAATCTACCAGAGTAAATACGTAAGAAAGTTAAAGCCCCAAAACGGTCATCCATAATTTTGAATGCTAATGCACGTAATGGTTTATCCGCATCAACGATTGCGAAAGTACCTGTTGGGTTACCTTCTAAATCAACTTCTGGCTGTGGATTAACTTCTGTTGGTGATGGTAAATAATCGATAACACCATCAAGAACTAATTGTACACCTTTGTTTTTGAAAGATGAGCCACAGAAAGTTGGGAAGAAATCAAGATTGATAGTCCCTTTACGTAAACAACGTTTTAAAGTTTCAACATCTGGAGTTTCACCTTCAAGATACGCTTCCATTACGTCATCAAATTGATCAGCTACTTGATCAATTAATCTTTCACGCCATTCTTGAGCTAATTCAACCATATCAGCTGGGATATCTTCAATAACATAGTTCATTGGATCACCTGAGTTATCCCAGATCCATGCTTTTTCTGTTAATAAATCAACCACACCTGTAAATTCATCTTCTCTACCAATTGGTAAAGTCATTACTACAGGCACTGCACCTAATACTTCTTCAACTTGTTTTACAACACGGTAGAAGTCTGCACCGATACGGTCTAATTTGTTGATATAGATAACACGCGCAACTTTAGAGTCATTCGCATAACGCCAGTTAGTTTCTGATTGCGGCTCAACACCACCTGAACCACAGAATACACCGATACCACCGTCTAATACTTTTAATGAACGATATACTTCGATTGTGAAGTCAACGTGACCTGGAGTATCAATAATGTTAAAACGATGATCTTTCCAAAAACAAGTCGTCGCAGCTGATTGAATAGTAATACCACGCTCACGTTCTTGATCCATGAAGTCAGTGGTAGTTTCACCATCATGTACTTCACCAATTTTATGAATTTTACCTGTTAGCTTTAAAATTCGCTCGGTAGTCGTTGTTTTACCAGCATCAACGTGTGCGAAGATACCTATGTTTCTGTATTGCGTTAAATCTGTCATGAATTTACTCTAAGTTGGACAATAAAAATCTTTATGTGGTGCCCTCATTAGCTTAATCACTGATGAGGGTTCGTTCTGGGGCTGTGTGATAGGTTTCAGAAATAAAACCGTTCACGGGTCCAGCTTCGAAAGTGGAGTATTTTAACCTACAAATTAGGTAAAAATATAGAAAAACACATGTTTTATCTCAAGAATTAATAAAATAAGTTATTTTAAATCATTCACATTACAAAATAATGTCGATAAAAAAACAGTTATAGCGCTTTATCAAAGGGATATTGTGTTGTTTACATGTAAGAAAGTAGCTGGCTTAAGACCAAGCCGTTTGTAGCTAAAATTTGTTTCGGAAATATACCTGGATTACCCGAAAAGTCGGTAACGGTTGCCCCAGCCTCTTTTGCTATTAATGCACCAGCAGCTACGTCATATAAATTAAGCTCTTGCTCCCAAAAAGCATCGACCTGACCATCTGCCACTAAACATAAGTCCATCGCTGCAGACCCAAACCGACGTTGCCCAGCCGTGTGTTGCGCTACTCTAGCAAAGCGTTCTAAATTATTGTTGGTTAGATAGGATCTTAAACACGCAAACCCCGTTGCTATCATGCCGTTTTCTAAATTATCTTCTGTTGACACCTGAATAGACGCTCCGTTTTTAAAAGCACCCTTCCCTATTTCTGCACAATAATAGTCATTTAAGGCGGGTGCATAAACAGCCCCAATCACCAATTCAGCGTCGATTTCTAAGGCGACACTCAGCGACCAAAAATATTGTCCTCGGGAAAATGAGTGCGTACCATCTATAGGATCAACTATCCAGCGATTAGTTTGATTAGCGGTTTGGCCACTTTCTTCACCCCAGAAACCAAATTCTGGATAGCGTTGAGTGAGTACTTCTTTTAAATAGGCTTCTACTTCAACATCAGCCGCAGTGACATAATCACGTGGACTTTTTTTATTAACGCCGACATTTTTTAAGTCTTTAAAATGTGCTAAAGCGATATCACCCGCCGCACGCACAATTGTTTCAAGTTCTGCTAATGAAATAGACATTGATAATAACCTTTAAGTATTTAGAAAATAGTTTGAATTAACACGCACAAATTTAACTTAAATCTGCACATAAAGCAGGTTCACAAAACATCAAGCAAATAGCCAACAGTGTTTCCCAAGCATCTCCCGCTTGTTGACCTTTTATTTGTCTATCTGCTTTTGCAGAAACAACTAATATCGTATTCAAGTCATTATCACTCAGTCTTTGCAACGCCTGACTGACTAGTTGTTTGCGTTTATCCCAAATTTGGTGATTTTTAAAAACAAAATCTTTATTTTGCCCTTTAGCTAATGCGAGTTTGATTTGTAAAAGCTGCCTAGCCTCACGCATTAAACCCCATAACACGATTGGAGTAGCAGTGCCTTCGCCTTTTAAGCCTGACAATACTTTAATTATCTTATTAACGTCAGCAGATAAAACGGTATCCATCAAATTAAAAACATCGTACCGTGAACTATCAGCGACTACATCATAAACCTGTTCTAGGCTAGCAAATCCTGAGCCATACAAGACATAAAGTTTTTCAATTTCTTGAGCAGCGGCTAACAAATTACCTTCTACTCTTGCTGCTAACAATTGTGCGCTTGGCAAATCAACCTGGATGTCACGTTTTTGCAGGCGTTGCTGTATCCATCTTAATAAATCAGCTCCTTCCAAAGGCCAAACTTGAATAATCACGCCGACTTTATCAATAGCTTCAAACCAGCGAGTCTTAGTAGATTTATTATCAATCTTACCCGACGTAATGAGCAGAATAGTATCTTCTGCTGGGCGATTACAGTAGTTAATTAACGCTTTTGCACCATCAACCCCTACTGAGCCAGTCGATATTCTTAATTCAAGGATTCGTTTATCAGAAAATATTGATAAAGAGTCAGCAGCGAACACTAATTCATGCCAATTGAAAGACTTATCTACGACTAATACTTCTCGATTAGCATAGGCATTTTTTCTTGCCGATTTTCTGACTGCATCTGCTAACTCCCCTAGTTGTAATGGCTCATCACCACTAAAGAAATATACGGGTGACAAGCCTTTTTTTAGGGTGTTTTCTAATTGCTCTACCCTTAGACGCATCCTATTTTTTACTCGGATCTAAAGCGAGTTTGACACCGTTTAATAGCGATCCGACCGCTTGCCGGTACATTTCACCTTTGATAACAAGCTCTTCGTTATCTTTAGCTATGACGGCCTGTTGATTATTATAGTATTCACGCTTAATAGAAACTAACTGATTTTGTAATAATGCCTTATTGTGTGCATCAAACACATCGTAATTAAAATCGTAATCCAATTCAAAACTATTAGCCGCGCCACCTGCACTCAATGAAAGTATTCGTCTTTGACTAACTTCATTATAAATTCGAATGATTATGCCCGCATTCTCAATATTGTCTGTCACCTTACCCTCATCAGTACCAAACGAATTTTTAAATCGAGTCTTTAATTCAGGTGAGGCACCATCCAGATAAATACTCTTGATGCCTTCAGGTAATTTGACCGCGCCAGTCAAATGATATCCACAGGAACTCAGTAAGCCTATTAAAAGCACTAAATATAAATTTTTAATGAACACTTACTTGAATCCCCTAAAAGAAAAGTCGGCAAAAATATAATTTAATAACGGTTAAATCTACACGACAATATTGACTAATTTATTAGGCACTACTATTACTTTTCTCAATGGCTTGCCTTCAATAAACTTTTGAGCCAGTTCATCTTGTAATGCTAGAGCCTGAATTTCATCAGAAGTCAAAGTAGTCGCGACCGAAATTTTGCTACGTAACTTACCATTAACTTGGATCACATACTCTATGTTATCTTGAGTTAAAGCACTGTCATCCACTGGTGGCCATGTCGCAGTTACCACCGCTTCTTGATGTCCCAAATCTAACCATAATTGATGTGAAATATGCGGAACCATAGGCGCCAACATTAACACGATAGCTTCAAGCGCCTCTTGACGCACGGCTTTACCATTGGGAGACTCATCAGTAAATTTACTTAATGCATTAACCAATTCCATGTTAGCCGCAATAGCCGTATTAAAAATAATCCTTACGCCCATGTCATGCGTTACTTTTTGCAAAGTTTGATGCACTTGCCTACGTAACACCTGTTGCTCTTCTGTTAAAGTGGATTTATCTAAAACTGCAGTTACCCCACCAGATTCAACATGTAAATAAGCTTGACGCCATAAACGTTTTAAAAATCTAAAAGCACCTTCCACCCCACTATCAGACCATTCTAACGATTGTTCTGGTGGCGCAGCAAACATCACAAATAAACGTACTGTATCAGCGCCGTATTGGGCGATTAACTCTTGTGGATCGACGGTATTGCCTTTAGATTTTGACATTTTACTGCCATCTTTTAAGACCATGCCTTGCGTTAATAATCTTTTGAAAGGTTCATCACACGTCAATAAACCTTCGTCACGCAATAACTTAGTAAAGAAACGCGCATACAGTAAATGTAAAATAGCGTGCTCGATTCCACCAATATAATGATCAACAGGTAACCAATAATTAGCACTCGCATCCAGCATAGCATCCGCTTTGCTACTCGCGAAACGCGCAAAATACCATGACGATTCCATAAAGGTATCAAAAGTATCCGTTTCACGTCTTGCCTCTGCACCACATTTTGGACACGTGGTTTTAGAAAAGGTTGGATGAGCTACTAAAGGAGATTGTGAGCCATCTAATACCACGTCTCTTGGTAAAGTAACGGGTAGGTCTTGTTCAGGCACGGGAACCGTACCACAGCAATCACAATAGATTACAGGGATTGGCGCTCCCCAGTAGCGTTGTCTTGATACACCCCAGTCACGTAATCTATAGTTAGTTTTACGTAAGCCTTTATTCTCTTTTTCTAAAGTTTCAGAAATAGCGACAAAAGCTTGAGCTGATGTTAAGCCATCAAATTGTCCAGAGTTACGTAACACACCTTTGGCAGTATAAGCTTGCTCGGAGCAGTCATCAGATTCATCCTCAGCCGAATAAATAACTTGTTTGATGGCTATGTCATATTTAGTAGCAAACTCATAATCGCGTTGATCATGAGCAGGTACCGCCATAACAGCACCTGTACCGTAGCCCATTAACACAAAGTTAGCAATCCACACAGGCACCGCTTCACCAGTAATCGGATGCAAAGCTTTAATGCCAGAATCGATACCTTTTTTCTCCATGGTTTCCATCGCAGCTTCCGATGTTTCCATGGTTTTACAGGCTTCAATAAACTCAGCAATTGCCGCATTATTTTCAGCCGCTTGTAATGCTAAAGGATGTTCAGCAGCGACTGCCACATAAGTCACACCCATTAAGGTATCAGGACGGGTGGTATATATACGTAGCGGTTCATCTTGATCTGGAACAGCAAAATCCATTTCCACACCTTCAGAACGACCAATCCAATTGGCTTGCATGGTTTTAACTTGCTCTGGCCAGCCATCTAAGGTATCTAAGCTCGTTAATAATTCATCAGCGTAAGCTGTTATCTTTAAAAACCATTGCGCTAATTCTTTACGCTCTACTTTTGTATCACAACGCCAGCAACAACCATCAATGACTTGTTCATTGGCTAATACCGTCATATCATTGGGACACCAGTTAACCGGAGCCGTCTTTTTATAAACCAAGCCCTTATCTAATAACTTAAGAAAGAACCATTGCTCCCACTTATAATAATCTGGATCACAAGTGGCAATTTCACGATTCCAATCATACCCAAAACCTAATTGCTTAAGTTGGTCTCGCATATAATCGATATTTTTATAAGTCCAATCCGCTGGATGCACACCATGTTGCATTGCGGCATTTTCTGCGGGTAAACCGAAAGCATCCCATCCCATAGGCTGCATTACATTTTTACCCAACATACGTTGATAACGACTGATCACATCACCAATGGTGTAATTACGCACATGCCCCATGTGCAAACGACCGCTAGGATAAGGAAACATGGATAAACAATAATACTTTTCTTGTTTATCATTACTAGAAGATTCTGAAACATTAAACACACCTGAATTTTCCCAGGCCGCTTGAACGTCTTGCTCTATAATGAGCGGTTGATAATTTTCTTGCATCCTTCTCGTCTTTTACCAGTTAAAAGCGTTAGAATACCGCACTGTTGCTTAAATCTAAAGCGTCATTTTTTAGGAGTTATTCCATGAACACCCATAAACTAGTTACTGCCTACGCCGATTTCATGAAACATTTGCATGAAACTATGGAAGACACTTTACATTCTTTTGCTGAAGCAATTGAAATATCAAAAGAAAAAACTAGCCAAACTAATGAACTGACTCAAGATGAGTTAAACAAACTTAGTTCAAATGTTAAACGTGATGTAGAACACGCAGCACAAAACCTATCAAAAAACTCAGATGCTGATTCATTAGCTGAATGGTTTAAATTTGATATTGAACTACTTGAAAACTTCACGCTAGATGCTTTTTTAAGTGTAGCTGACAAAACACGTTTAGAAATCGCAAAATTAGAACAATTAGCCATCACCCATAAATATGAAAGTGGTGACATTTCTGCACCAGGTACCTTTATATGTGATGCCTGTGGTAAAGAAATTGCTTTTAAAACACCTAGTGAAATACCTGAATGCCCAGCGTGTCACGCTAAAACATTCATCCGAATTTGATAATAAGTTTCTAGGGCTTATAATAAGGTTTTCTTATCTTAAAACGTTTAATGAGGCAATAGTATGCGTAGAGTGATCTTCAACCAGAAAGGCGGTGTGGGTAAATCTACCATTACCTGTAATTTAGCGGCCATCAGTGCGATGGAAGGTAAACGTACCCTAGTAATAGATCTCGATGTACAAGGCAATTCTACTCAATATTTACTCGGCAATAAAGTTTCTGATAGTGATAAAACTATCGCCTTTTTTTTTAAAGACACCTTAAGTGTCTCTTTATTTGGTGGAGATAAAAGCTCAGGACTCGAATCTCTTATTCATGAAACGCCCTTCCCAAACCTTTATGTATTAGCATCACATCCAGATTTAGAACCGTTACAAGCTCGGTTAGAATCCCGCTTTAAAATCTTTAAGCTTAAGGAAGCCCTAGAAAAACTTCAAGGTTTTGATGCGATATATATGGATACACCGCCAGTATTAAACTTCTACAGTCAATCAGCTCTCATAGCGGCGCATAAATGTTTAATTCCTTTTGATTGCGACAGTTTCGCTAGAGAAGCCTTATACACTTTAATGCACTCAATCGCTGAAGTAAAAGCCGACCATAACCAAGGCCTTGAGGTAGAAGGTATTATTGTTAACCAATTCCAAAAGCAGGCTAATTTACCTCGCTTATTGGTTGAAGAACTGATTGCAGAAGGGCTACCTGTTTTAGACTCTATGATTTCACCCTCTATTAAAGTCAGAGAATCTCATACTGTTTCACAACCTTTAATTCATTATGCTCCCACCCATAAATTGACGGATGAATTTCGGGCTTTATACGCTGAAATTCATCAATAAAATCAAAAAAGTGTGAATAAATTCACACTGTCGATATATTAAACTTGTGTAGGGACAGGTCGCGACCTGTCCCTACATTAATCAATCAGACAAAAAAATAGCCGCTAATAAGCGGCTAATGAGTTACAACAACTACAAATACTACTACAACTAATTTAATCTAGAAAACATTGCTCTAAATTTGAAGACTTTGCTCGCAAAGGGCTCTGTTAACGGTGAAAATTATAATGACGTAGTATTAAATGATCTTTACGGTTTGATTAATGTTGTGTGACAACGAACTAATTTTAATTGTGGGAGTGACTGAACTAACTATAGGTATTGGGTTTCTATCATAGGAAACTTGCAAAAACTTATGAAACGATTAATAACAATATTATTTCTGCTGTAATCAACTCGTAAACAATAATTTGTATTCTGCATAATATTAAATTTGTTAATAAAAACTGCAGTTATTAACTCGCAAAGCCACAAGAGCATCAAAAACCTCATGACAACAAACACTCAAAAACAGTTAACTATTAATAATAAACATTGGCTGTTACCGATACTATCAGGTATTTTTATCGGAACTAGTTATATACCTTTCCCACCTTGGGCTTCATTATTTTGCTTCGTACCTTTATGGTTATTTTGGCAACAGCAAGAAAAGCTTAAAAATGTATTTCTAGGCGGATTGTTAACCGCTTTTATATTTACATTAATTGGCTTCAACTGGGTAGCTCACACTCTACATGAGTTTGCGAGCTTAGATTGGCCATTTGCGGTGCTGGGTCTATTGATTTATGCACTGATTGCTCATCTGTACGTCCCCGTTACTGGTTTAATTTGGTTTGTTGCCCAGCATAAACTGAAGTGTCCAAAGCATTTATCAATACCATTAATGGCCTTGATCACTGTCATTTGCGAAGCAAACTCCTATACCCTATTTGATTGGAATTTTGGTTATTCTTGGTATGGAGCCAATCTACCTATCTATCAATGGGCAGAATTTGTGGGTTTTAGTGGACTCAGTGCCCTAACTTTACTCTGCAACCTGCCACTTTATTACGCATGGCAACAACGCCAACAGAAATCAGGCAAAACTATCTTAATGGTAGTCGCTAGTATTTTCATCATTCTAAATATCGTTGGCTTGGGGCTTAAGGCTAGGCTAGAAAAGCCCGACTCGACGCTAACCACTTTATTAGTACAAGCTAGTATTGAAAACTCAGAAAAAATGGCTGCAGAATTAGGTAAAGGCTATAGTCGAGAAATTCTAAATCGATATATGAACTTAACAGAACAAGCCATACACACCAACCCAGAAAAAAAAATTGATTTTGCCTTGTGGCCAGAAACTGCATTTCCGGCCTTATTAGGCGAACAATTCAAAAATAATACCTTGCCTCTCGCGCTATCATCATTTCTTAAACGCCAAAATATGGCTTTAATTACGGGTGCCTATAGTGTTGAAGCGAAAACCAACCTAATCACTAATTCACTATTCGTACTTAATAATGCTGGAGAATTAGTAGCACCGCATTACAGTAAAACCATCTTACTGGCTTTTGGCGAATTTATTCCCGGTGAACACTATTTCCCACAGATAAGAGATTGGTTGCCAGAAACAGGGCATTTTGCTAGAGGCCAAGGACCCAATGAGTTATTAAAATTGAATGATTTTATGATGGGCGCCCAAATCTGTTACGAAAGTTTATTTCCTGCCTTTGCACGCTCTTTAGCACAACTTAATGCTCAATTTATCGTCAATGTCACTAATGATTCTTGGTATGGAAACTGGCAAGAACCTTATCAACATCTATATATGACTTTAGCTAGAGGTGTGGAATTTCGGAGACCTATATTAAGAGTTACAAATACGGGCATCTCTACGGTTTCATTGGCTTCAGGCGATATATTAACCTTATCGCCCATCCACGAACCTTGGGCAGGCATCTATGAAGTGCCTTATTTGAAAAATCCCCCAGCAACGTTCTACCAAACTTGGTTTTGGCTATTACCCGGTATTATATGGGGGACTTTAATGTCGTTGTGTGGCTATTTATTGATTAGGCAATACAACAATCAGTAACTTTTTTTCATTCAGCTGATAGAGGTAATTTCTCTTGGAGTTACTACTTTTCTAACGGGAATATCACTTTTATTGCCCGGTTTTTTATGTGAAACACCGTAGGGACAGGGTTGCGACCTGTTCCTACGGTGCGCCTGCCCGTTAAGCCAACCGCGTCATGAAAGCAACGTATTAATATCTTGCTCAGAGAGCTTTGTGATTTCAACTATCAGGCTAATGTCAAAGCCTTTGCTTAACATTGATTTCGCCACTTCGAACTTTTCGTTTAACTGACCCTCCACCTTACCCTCTTGATAGGCGGTATCCAACACTGCTTTAGCTTCGTTATAAGACAACACGCTCTTGATATAGGCATCGTATTGGTCGGCATTGAGGTGTGCAATACTGGCAATTTCAAAGCCTTTGGTAAAGAT
>CAIQNQ010000159.1 GCA_903873165.1 uncultured Methylococcaceae bacterium
GCCAATCAAATTAAACACCCACTATTAAAGCCGGTTCCTTTTGAGTTATCAGATGGTTTATCACCTGATGAGGCGGCAATCATAGCGATCATACAAAGCCCAGAATTGCGTGTTGCTAGGTCAAAGCAGGGCATTGCGGATGCACAATTATTACAAGCGGGCTTATTGCCTAATCCGCGTCTAGCTTATAATTTTGCATCACCCAGTGGCGGCTTAGATCAAGGTAAAGTTTTAGGTTATGGTTTAACTTTAGATTGGGAATTTACGGCTTTATTGACTCAAGCGAATAAAGTGACAGCTGCCCAGGCTGAGCAACAAGCGATTAACTTACAAATAGCCTGGCAAGAATGGCAAGTAGCGCAAGCGGCAAAATTAGCCTGTTATCAATTACAAGTATATGACCAACAATACACTTTATTATCTGAGAGCTTAAAACGCCTAGACAGTAATAAAGTACAAATACAAAAAGCCTTGCAGCAAGGTTGGGCAACAGAATTAGAAAATTCCTCAGCATTGTCAGCAGTAGAAGCCCTAGAAAGTCGTTTGCAGACCTTATTACAACAAAAGCAGCATCAACAAGAACGCCTTAATCGTATTTTAGGTCAAACTTCTGGACAGAGTATTACTTATCAACAAACAGAATTACCCCATGAACTGATTACCCCGAATTTTGAGCAACTCAGTCAAGAGTTAACAGAGCATCGCTTAGATTTATTAGCCCTAAAACAGGGTTATTTAGTGCAAGAAGAACAAGTGCGCATTGCCATATTGCAACAGTTTCCCAAGATTAGTATTGGTTTAACACAGACTAAGAATAACAGCGATTATTATACAATGGGTGCAGGCGTGGCCTTAAGTTTACCTATCTTTGATCAAAATCAAGGCGCAATCGCCATAGCAACAGCCAGTCGGCAAGTGCTATTTGATGAATACAGCAATCGGGATTTTCAAAGCAAAGCAGATATTGCTGAGTTACTCACAACTATCACGTCAATTGATGCAGAAATTAAAACAGCGCAAACGGGTCTCAGCCAATTAGATACCTTGTTTAACGCTTACACTACCACCTTTAATGAAGGTCAAATTGACCAGCCGACTTACTATACGGCTTGGAATAATGTAACGGATAAACAACTCGAAGTGTTAACGTTGCAACTGCATTTAATTGAAGCACGCATCGCTTTAGAAACCGCTACAGGCCGATATGTTTTATGATTTTTATGGATAGTCTGATGAAATATAGTTTTTTTAACGCTTTAATGCTTCTTAGTATTATCCTAATTGGAGGATGCAATGCAGAACACACTGAAGAAGCCGAGGTAACGCCTATTGCTAAGGTGCAGACTCAGCCCTTAGCATTAACTGAGATAGCCGATACTATAACAGCCTATGGATCGGTCATAGCCCTGCCTAATAACTCAAAAAATCTCAGCGTGCCTTATGCCAGTAAAATTGCTCAGGTTTATGTGAGTAGTGGTCAATCTGTACAAATCGGTGATCCTTTAGTCACTGTAGAACCTAGTGAAGATGCTTTGTTGAGTGTTAAACAAGCCCAGCAAGAATTAGCCGCAGCTACACAAGAACAAAAACTGTTACAAGGTCGATTTCAGTTAAAATTAGCCACTGAACACGAAATAGTCACGAGTCAGTTGCGAGTTGATCAAGCCAAGGCTTTAGTTCAGGATTTAACAGCCAGAGGCGCATTGCAGCGGCATACGCTTAAAGCTGAGAAAGCGGGGGTTATTGCAGTTGTTAATGTCCAGCAAGATCAGCGAATTACCGCAGGTAGTTCTTTACTGCAATTAACAGAACAAACCCATTGGCGCATAGATTTGGGTGTTGAGCCTAGTATCGTCAGCGCATTAAAAGCACACCAAGTGGTAGAGTTAAACTCCGTTAATCGTCAGCTTGAACATTCAGTAAATGCCGTTGTTGAGTCTATTGGGCAACAGATTGATCCGGTTAGTCATTTAGTGACTGTGATTATTAAACCCGTTAGTGAAGCCAGTTTTTTATTAAATGAGACTGTACAAGGTCGAATTACTCTTGCCACTAAAATGACTTTAGTGGCGCCCAGAGCCGCTGTATTGCCGGAAGGCGATAAATACACTGTATTTACGGTGCTTGATAAAAAAGCCGTTAAGCATACCGTTCAGTTAGGTATAGAAACAGACACCTCGGTTGAACTGATTGATCCTACGCTTAAGCCACAAGATGAATTGGTTATTTTAGGAAATTACGAGTTGACAGGTGGCATGACAGTTGAGGTTGAAAAGCCATGACCTCATGGGCTTTTAGACACCGCCGCTCTATTTTATTAACCCTCGTATTAGCTGCTCTAGCTGGATTATATGGGGCGCAATCTTTGCCGGTGAGTTTATTTCCACAAGTCATTTTTCCCCGTATTGTCATTAATATGGATGCGGGAGATAAACCTGCTGAACGCATGGTACTTGAGGCCACTGTACCCGTAGAAGAAGCAGTTAGAGTAGTGCCCGGTGTTTTAAATGTCAGATCAACAACGACGCGAGGTAGTACTGACGTCTCCATCAATTTTGTGTGGGGAATTGATATGGTGTCTGCGATGCTACAAGTCGATGCCGCTGTTAACCAAGTGCGGGCAAAGTTACCTACTGCCCTTAATTTTACAGTACGCAGGATGGAACCGACGGTGTTTCCCGTGCTGGGTTATAGTTTAACCGCCAGTGCACAGTCGTTAGTTACCTTACGGGATATTGCCGATTATCAGGTGAAGCCTTTAATGGCAACCATACCAGGCGTGGCTAAAGTGGAAGTGATAGGCGGCGCAACGGCTGAATATCAAGTGTTGATTGATACGGGCAAGTTAAGAGCATTTAATTTGACCTTAGATGAGGTCGCTAAAACCTTAGCGGCAAGCAATGTATTGCAAGCGGTAGGGCGTTTAGAAGAACATTATAAATTGTACTTACTGTTAGCCGATCAACAGTTAAAGAATACACAGGATATCGGCTTAACCGTCTTAAGACATGATGCTAAGGGATTAGTTTTATTAAAAGATGTGGCAACAATTAATAAAACCACTGCACCACAATGGCAAAGAGTAAGAGCGGATGGTAAAGAGGCAGTCTTATTTCAAGTGATTCAACAACCTGATGGTAGTACTGTAGATATTGCTACCGCAGTAGAACAAAAGTTGAAATTATTAAGCACCCTAATCCCTCATGATGTCAAAGTAGCGAAATGGTACGATCAAAGTGAATTGATAGTCGCTTCAGCTGAAACAGTTCGCGAGGCTTTATTGATTGGCCTTGGGTTGGCAGTCTTGGTCTTATGGGTATTTTTACGTAACGGATGGGTGACGTTAATTACCGCATTAACAGTGCCTCTTGCTCTCGCAGCCACTACCTTAATTTTGTCTTTGATGGGACAGAGTTTTAATATTATGACGTTGGGGGGTATGGCTGCCGCTGTCGCTTTAATTATTGATGATGCTATCGTAATGATTGAGCATATTATGCGTCGACTTCAAGAGGGCAGTGCGCCTATCAAAGAGCGTATTCAGGTAGCCGCAGCCGAATTTAGTAAACCCCTCGCCGCCTCATCAGCCGCTACCATAGTGACACATATCCCATTGGCTTTTTTATCAGGTGTCAGTGGTAGCTTTTTTAAAGCCTTATCCTTAACGATAGC
>CAIQNQ010000160.1 GCA_903873165.1 uncultured Methylococcaceae bacterium
ACAAAGAAAATCTCAAATGGAAGCACTACTTGAATTCATCAGGAAACTGTTAGAAGATGAGAATCCTGCGGATAAGCTTAATCAATTAGCGACACTGGTTGACGATGTTTTTCAGCTAATACCCTCTGGTAAGCATATGAGCGGGAGAGATTTAGGGCGACTAGAGCCAACAGCTTATTTAAAATACCGAAGTGCTGGATGAACTCCTATGAATTAGGCTGCCAAAAACTTGAACATCGAGTATTAACAATGCCTATTTTCACAGAGACTTAGTCAACGTTGATACCTACAGCATTTGATTTACAAATAATCTAATGTTAAATTAGCTCCGCGATTTTTATTTGTCTTAAGTAAACTCATTAACAAACATCAGGACATTACATTTTATGTAAAAAATTTTAAAGAATCTTGGGTTACGCTTAGACCAATTCATTGAATCGCTCACATCTAGTTTATCTATTCATTTAAATCTCTATATTTACACTCAAGGAATAATAAAATGAAAAAAACATTAATTAATTTAAGTTTATTAGGTATTTTATCGCTAAGTACTAACATTTCTTTCGCGGATACAAATGGCTGTAATAAGCTTCCAAATCACGATAAATTAAAAAAAGCATTAAGTGATACTCAAGTGCTAGGCAAAACTACAAACGGTGGTTTTGGTCTAAATATGTGGGGTACTATTGTAGATAGAGACGGCATAGTTTGTGCTATTGCTTATACAGGGGCTGACCGTGGAGCACAATGGCCGGGTAGTCGAGTCATTTCTGCACAAAAAGCCAATACGGCCAATGCTTTTAGTCTTCCTGGTCTTGCCTTATCAACCGCAAACCTATATAGCGCTGTTCAACCTGGCGGTAGTTTATTCGGCTTACAAGAAAGCAATCCCGTTGATACTGCAGCGGCCTATAAAGGCCCATCAATTAATTATGGATCAACCACTGATCCGTTAGTGGGAAATAAAATAGGCGGTATAAATGTATTCGGTGGCGGTTTAGCACTTTACAATAAAGCAGGAACTTTACTAGGTGCCATTGGTGTGAGTGGTGATACATCTTGTGCTGACCATAATATAGCTTGGCGTACACGATCTGCATTAAATTTAGACTATGTCCCCAGTGGAGTAAACAGTGATACAACTAGAGCTGACAATATCATCATTGATATTACTGCGGGTGTAAGTAAAAGTGGATGGGGGCATCCTTCATGCGTCAATACAGTAGATGCTAAGAAATTACCAATAACTGTAAAATAAATCGAATATATTTAATCAAGTTTCTATTTTGTGACCTCTTCCTAGAGGTCACAATTTACCTAGCCCATGCCTTCTGATTACACACCAACCAGAGATAATACGATCAAACTTAATTGAAATCATACTTTCTCCCTTACTCGCCCTCCTAACTCATCGTTCGCTCATTTTTTCTAGTGGTTCGAAGGTTTAACAATACTACATATAGTGTTTTCTTGGTGCTTTTATAAAAAACTATCGCTTAGCGATGATTTGATGTCAGAAACTCTAAGGCTTTATATCTAAAAAAATGATATTAGAAATTGAAATATAATGTTTTTGCCTTATTTTTTCGAATAAATAGTCTCAATCTTCCGAACTGCCTTAAAAAATAAGCGAACGGAGAGTCCTAAGACTTAATCATTTTAAGTAGAATTTCATTTAGAATTTGACGCATTTAGTATTTATCTATATTATTTGTCAGTTATGTTAAGTACATTACCCGAAACTATAGACCCACTTCACTTAGCCGATACGCGTGGTGAACTAAAGGGCCAATTACCCGTAAGCAACTTGGATCGTTTGACCGAGGTGCTTGTCGATGACTCAGGATCAGTACAGGTTGATCTATTCTTTGGTCGAGAAGGGAAAATACCTAAAGTTGAAGGTAACATTAAAGCAGCTTTGCAATTGCAGTGTCAAAATTGCTTGGAAGCAGTTGAATGGTCATTTGATGGCAATATTAAATTAGGCATTGTTAAAACAATAGAACAAGCCAATCGATTGCCAGAAGACTTTGAACCTCTGATGCTCGAAGAAGAAAAAATTCTGCTTAAGCACTTTATTGAAGATGAATTACTGCTTAACTTACCGGCATTTCCTAAGCATGAACATGAGTGTTTTGCTTTGGAAATCAAAACGAATACAAACGCACAATTAGTGAGTGAAGAAGCACCTTCACGTGAAAACCCTTTTGCAATTTTAGCCAAACTTAAAAAAACTGGAGAGTCATAATGGCAGTACAAAAAAGTAAAGTAACGCGTTCAAGACGCGGTCAACGTCGTTCACATGACGCATTAACAGCTAAGACATTATCTCAAGACCCTATTACAGGTGAAATGCACTTACGTCATCACGTTACCCCAGGTGGCTTTTTTAAAGGCCGTCAAATAGTTGCAGTAGCAGACGAAGAATAAATAAATCGTTCTGGAATGATCCCATGCCGAACCGCTCAGGGTTCGGCGCCCTTCAATTACCTCGGAGTTGTTCATCAGCGTGAGTTTAACAATTTCAATTGACGCAATGGGCGGGGATCAAGGCCCTCAGGTCACTATTCCAGCTTCATTGGATTGCTTGAAACACAATCCAAATTTAAAACTAATTTTAGTTGGCGATGAATCTGTCATTAAAGGCCTTTTACCTAATGACTTAAGCCCTTATCAAGATAGACTCTCTATCCACCACGCTTCGCAACGCGTTGAAATGGACGAGTCACCTTCTAAAGCATTAAAAAACAAAAAAGACTCGTCTATGCGCGTGGCCATTAATTTGGTTAAAGAAGGCCAAGCAGATGCTTGTGTCAGCGCAGGCAATACCGGCGCATTAATGGCAACGGCGCGTTTTGTTTTAAAAATGATTCCAGGCATTGATCGTCCAGCCATCATTTCTACGTTACCTTCGATACACGGTCATACCCATGTGCTTGATTTAGGCGCTAATGTTGATTGCACCGCTGAACATCTATTTCAATTTGCTATTATGGGCAATGAATTAGTTAAGGCCGTTGAAGGCATAGAAAACCCTAAAGTTGGCTTGTTAAATATTGGCGAAGAAGATACCAAGGGCAACGAGCAAGTAAAAGCCGCTGCCAAATTATTAGAAGCGTCTAGCTTAAATTACATTGGTTATGTAGAGGGCAACTCTTTAAACGCTGGCCCCATTAAAGTCGATTTAATTGTCACAGACGGCTTTGTGGGCAATGTTGCGCTTAAATCAATTGAAGGCGCCGCAAAAATGATCGGCACCACGCTTAAAGAAGCCTTTAGTAAAAATATCTTTACAAAAATAGCGGCTATTGTTGCTTATCCAGTGCTTAAATCTTTTAAGCAACGCATTGACCCCCGCCTCTATAACGGCGCCAGTTTTCTAGGCCTTAAAGGCTTGGTCATTAAAAGTCACGGCGGCGCAGATAGACTAGCATTTAAAACTGCAATTCATTTAGCCGAAGTTGAAGCCCAACAAGATGTTATAAAAAAAATAAGTGAGCAAGTTGAAATAACCTTAGCTCTTAGAGACATCGCATGATTCGTTATTCAAAAGTATTAGGCACGGGCGGGTATCTGCCCGACGAGATTCGCACCAATGACCAAATTTCAGAAACCGTAGATACTTCGGATAGCTGGATCATGGAACGGACAGGCATTAAAAGTCGACGCATCGCTGCCTCGCATGAAACTGCAGCCAGCATGGCTGAAACTGCTGCCAGACACGCCTTAGAAGCTGCTAACTGCGACCCCAGTGAACTTGATTTAATCATCGTCGCAACAGGGACACCGGAATATGTTTATCCAAGTACAGCCTGTTTATTACAACAACGCTTAGGCAATAAAAATTCCGCCGCCTTTGATATCCAAGCTGCTTGTTCTGGTTCTATTTATGCGCTTAGTATTGTTGATCAATTTATCAAATCTGGAGCGGCTAAAAAGGCTCTCATTGTGGGCACCGAAATTTGTTCACGCATTGTCGATTGGACTGACCGAAGCACTTGTATCTTATTTGGAGATGGAGCTGGTGCTTTAGTGATTGGCGCTTCTGATGAAGCGGGTGTTTTATCAACACACATTCATTCAGACGGTGAATTTGAAGATCTTTTATATTGCCGCAACCCGAAAGCAAGCACTGTTAATGAGCAAGATGAAGTCAATGGCTTTATCAATATGCGTGGCAATGAAGTATTTAAAGTTGCTGTTAACACGCTAGGCCGTATTGTTGATGAAACCCTAGAAGCCAATAATATGGCTAAAGAAGAAATTGATTGGTTGGTGCCGCATCAAGCTAATATTAGAATCATCATGGCGACGGCCAAAAAATTAAAAATGTCTATGGATCAAGTGGTAGTAACCCTTGAGCATCAAGGCAACACTTCTTCTGCCTCGGTATTATTAGCTTTTAATGAAGCCGTGCGAGACGGTCGAATTAAACGTGGACAAGTCGTTCTCCTAGAAGCCTTTGGTGCTGGCTTTACTTGGGGTTCGGCTCTTATTAAATATTAAAATAACTAGTATTAACATGAGCACACACCCCGATAATTTAGCGTTTGTCTTTCCTGGACAAGGCTCTCAATCCATTGGCATGTTAGCAGACTTAAGTGCTAGCTATCCAGAAGTAAAGCATATATTCGAAAGAGCCTCAGATGCCTTAAGCATTGACTTATGGTCTTTAGTCAGCCAAGGCCCTGATGAAGAACTCAACCAAACTCAAAATACGCAACCCGCCATGTTAGCGGCAGGCTATGCTGTTTGGGAAATTTGGCGCCAACAAAGCGCAATACAACCTGCTTGGCTAGCTGGCCACAGCTTGGGTGAATATACCGCTTTGGTTTGCTCGGGTGCATTATCTTTTGAAGATGGCATCAAATTAGTGGCTGCTCGCGGACGCTTAATGCAAGAAGCGGTTCCGCCCGGCGTCGGCGCGATGGCTGCCATCTTAGGTCTTGAAGATCAACAGATTATAGATATTTGTGCCCAAGCCGCTGAAACTGAAATTGTTTCCGCAGTCAATTTTAATTCACCAGGTCAGGTTGTTATTGCTGGCAATAAAGCCGCCGTTGAAAGAGCGATGGCAGCCGCGAAAGACGCTGGTGCAAAACGCGCACTTTTATTATCTGTCAGTGTGCCTTCGCATTGTGCATTAATGCAATCGGCTGCCGATAAACTAGATAGTTATCTAAAAGCTATTGAGATCGTGACGCCCGCCATTAAGATTGTACATAATGTCGATGTAGCTTCGCACGACTCACCTGATGCTATTCGAAGCATTTTAAAAGAACAACTTCACAAACCCGTGCGTTGGGTCGAAAGTGTCAATTATCTCCACCAAAATGGTGTCACCCATATTGTAGAATGCGGGCCTGGCAAGGTGTTAATTGGCTTAAACAAACGCATTGTTAAAGACGCTGAACATTTCTCCATTTATAACTCAGAAACAATAAACACACTATTGGAGCAAATCAATGACTAAACAAATAGCTTTAGTAACAGGCGCTAGTCGCGGTATCGGTAAAGCAATTGCTGAAAAACTGGCTGAAGATGGCTTTTTTGTCCTAGGTACAGCAACCTCTGATGCCGGCGCTGATGCTATTTCACTTTATCTAGGCGACAACGGTAAAGGTTTTAAATTGGATGTATCCAATGCTGAATCCATTGAAGAAGTTATCAAAACGATCAATGATGAGTTTGGTGCACCTGCTGTCTTAGTCAATAATGCAGGGATAACCAGAGATAACTTATTAATGCGTATGAAAGACGAAGAGTGGGATGATATTATCAACACTAACTTAACGTCTGTATTTAGACTAAGCAAAGCGGTTCTACGCGGCATGATGAAAGCTAAAACCGGTCGAATTATCAATATTTCTTCAGTAGTAGGATCTACTGGAAATGCTGGCCAAGCTAATTATGCCGCCGCTAAAGCGGGCATGGTTGGTTTTGCTAAATCAATGGCCAAAGAAGTTGGCTCACGCAACATCACTATTAATACCGTTGCTCCTGGTTTTATTGATACGGATATGACAAAGGAATTGAGTGATGATATTAAAAACAACCTATTAGCGTCAATTCCATTGAATCGATTAGGTGACCCGAAAGAAATTGCTCATGCCGTTGCATTTCTTGCTTCAGCAGGTGCTAGCTATATTACAGGCGAGACTTTACATGTCAATGGCGGCATGTTTATGCCTTAATATGGTGACTTTGTTGTAATATTAAGTATAATTGCCACGCTGTCTAGATTAACTAGACACGAGGTTTCAGTAAAAACTAATAACAATACCAATTTAAGTTCTAAAATTATAGACTTACTTTGTTTGAGGAAAAAAATTATGAGTAACATTGAAGAACGAGTTAAAAAAATTGTTGCAGAGCAATTAGGTGTAAAAGAAGATATCGCTAATGATGCTTCATTCGTAGACGATCTTGGTGCTGATTCTCTGGATACAGTTGAACTCGTTATGGCTCTTGAAGAAGAATTTGAATGCGAAATTCCTGATGATGAAGCTGAAAAAATCACTACCGTTCAGCAAGCCATCGATTACGTTGGCAAAAACGCGTAAAACTGATTTTAAGTGGATGGGAATTAACTCATCCACTAATTTATGACATTAGAACTATCCTGTCCCAAAACAAGACACACTGTTTGTTATGGTATTTATCACAGTCTTTAGTTACCCTCCTCTTTATCTTTCTTACGGTACATTACATTGAGCAAACGTCGAGTTGTAATAACTGGATTGGGTGCGGTTACCTGCTTAGCCAACACCGTAGCTGAAACATGGAATGGCATTATCAATTCCAAAAGCGGCATAAGTCCAATTGATTCTTTTGATATTTCTCCTTTTGCCACTACATTTGGCGGAGTAATTAGAAATTTTGATATATCCCAATACATTCCTGACAAAGATGCAAAACGCATGGATGGCTTCATTCATTATGGCATCGCGGCAGGCTGTCAAGCTTTTGAAGATTCTGGTATTGAAGTAACAGAAGCAAACGCTGAACGCATTGGTGTTGCCATTGGCTCAGGCATCGGTGGCATTACCGGCATTGAAGATTGTCATGCAACCTACGACAAAAGCGGCCCCAGAAGAATATCGCCATTTTTCGTACCGGGTAATATCATCAACATGATATCGGGCAATCTATCGATAAAGTATGGTTTAAAAGGCCCTAACTTTGCGATTGTAACGGCTTGTGCAACTGGCACACATAACATTGGTGACGCAGCAAGATTAATTGCTTATGGCGACGCTGATGTCATGATCGCAGGGGGTGCAGAGCGCTGTACGACTTCTCCTACGGCAATGGGTGGCTTTGCTTCTGCTAAAGCATTATCCAGACGCAATGACGACCCACAACACGCAAGTCGCCCTTGGGATAAAGACCGCGACGGATTTGTGTTAAGTGATGGTGCTGGTGTGGTAGTTCTTGAAGAGCTAGAACATGCAAAAGCCAGAGGTGCAAAAATTTATGCAGAAGTAGTTGGCTACGGCATGAGTGGCGACGCTTATCATATCACCACGCCTTCAGAGGGTGGAGAAGGTGCGGCTCGATGCATGAAAAATGCACTTCGGGATGCCGGCCTAAACGCGGAAGACATCGATTACATTAATGCCCACGGCACATCAACACCGGCAGGTGATGTCGGTGAAACCCAAGCCATGAAAGCCGCACTAGGAGAACACGCTTACAAAGTAGCGGTCAGCTCTACAAAATCTATGATTGGTCACATGCTGGGAGCAGCAGGCGGCATAGAAGCGGTTATATCGGCGCTAAGTATTAAAGAACAAATTGCACCGCCGACCATTAACTTGGATAATCAAGACCCAGAATGTGATCTTGATTATGTACCACATACCGCTAGAAATATGAAAATTGAAGTAGCCATGTCAAATTCATTTGGTTTTGGCGGCACCAATGGCACATTAATTTTTAAACGCTACTCATAAGACAAACATCTAAGCCTCTAAAAATTCATGACCCTGGTAAATGGTTCACCTCAGGAGGAGATTGAATTATCTGATAGAGGCTTTCAATACGGCGATGGTTTATTTGAAACCATCGCCGTTAAAAATGGCCACCCCTGCTTTATTAACCGACACCTAACGCGACTAAACGCAGGGTGTCGGCGGCTTCTAATTCCAGAGTATGACGCTACTCTACTCCAGAGTGAAGCGCTGTCTCTCTGCAAAAACTCACACAGCGCTGTCCTTAAAATCATTATCACTCGAGGTTCTGGTGGCAGAGGCTATCGTCAACCAGAAACAATTAATCCCACCCGAGTGTTAAGTATTCACCCCTATCCTAGCTATCCTTCATCCTATAAAGCGCACGGAATTGCCGTTCGATTCTGTGAAACACGGCTCGGTTTAAATCCCACATTAGCGGGCATCAAACATTTAAATAGACTTGAACAAGTATTAGCGAGAGCAGAATGGTCAAATTTGAATATTCAAGAAGGCATTATGCTGGACCTAAATGATTGCGTTATTGAAGGAACAATGACCAATATTTTCTATGTTAAAAACCATACGCTCTACACTTCCCCACTGCTCTACTCAGGTGTTGCAGGGATTATGCGGGACATTATTATAGAAATAGCCAACACACACGGTTATGCTTTATGCGTACAAAATTTCAAAGAACATGAATTACTCTCTGCTGATGAAGCCTTTGTATGCAATTCAATTATTGGAATTTGGCCAATCAAGTCTATAAACTCAACACAGTTTGAGATTGGGTTAATCACCAGACAATTGCAATATATGCTTTCTAAATATGAACATGAAGACATCTGCGCTAATTTATAAAATTGCGTCTTTAGTATCAATCAGCTTAATTGCTATACTCACATGGGCTTGGCTAAACTACAATCAAGCCATCACTACGCCGATTATTACTAATAATGCCATTACGATAGAAGTAAATAAAGGTGATTCATTCGAACAAGTTACCAAAAAACTGCTTGCACAACAGATAAGCTTCAATCCCATCTGGTTTAAACTATTAGCCGTTCAGAAAAAACTCGCTACAAAGCTTAAAACTGGAGAGTTCGAATTAACACCGGGTATGACATTACCGCAAGTATTAGAGCATTTAGTCTACGGAAAAAGAAAACAATATAGTATTACCTTTCCTGAAGGCAGGAGTTTTAAAGAAATACTCCAAATCACTAGTAGCAATCCCGACCTTGAGCATTGCATATCGGTAGCTAATGCGGATCAAATAGTGAGTGAAATTAGTATCAGCACTCCTCATCTAATAAGCGTTGATGAACAAGGTAACACGATTTCATCCACACAAAAAATTGAAGGTCTACTATTTCCTGACACCTATTTTTTTGAAAAACATACCAGTGACAAAGACATACTAACTAGGGCGTTTAATAAAATGCAAAACGTACTCAATGATCAATGGCAAAATAAAGCGGACAACATCCCTTTAAAGTCACCTTATGAAGCACTCATTCTTGCCTCCATCATTGAAAAAGAAACCGCTCAAGTTTCAGAAAGACCGCAAATATCAGGCGTTTTTACGCGCAGACTTCAATCAGGCATGCTGTTACAAACTGACCCCACTGTCATTTATGGTATGGGAGAAAATTATAAAGGCAATATTAGTCATCAAGACTTAATAACGCAAACACCTTACAATACCTATATGATCAAAGGTCTACCGCCTACGCCTATTGCAATGCCCGGGCTAGAAGCTATAAAAGCCGCTCTACACCCTGATCAAAGTAATAATCTGTATTTTGTCGCTAAAGGCGATGGCAGCCATCAATTCTCACCGACGCTTGCTGAACATAATATAGCGGTGGACAACTATCAAAGGAACAAAAGTGCCCCGAGGTAAATTTATCACCCTAGAAGGTGGCGAAGGTGTTGGTAAAACAACCAATCTAGTTTTTATAGAAAACTACTTAAAGTTGCATGGAATTCCCGTTGTTGTTACTAGAGAACCTGGGGGGACCGTTTTAGCTGAAAAAATCCGCCATTTATTATTGGATAAAGAAAGTGAAGACATCTCAGAAAACGCAGAGTTGTTAATGGTATTCGCTGCCCGTGCCCAACATATTAAACATGTCATCGAACCTGCATTAGCATCCGGCAACTGGATACTTTGTGATCGATTCACTGATGCAACCTACGCATATCAAGGTGGCGGCAGAAACATGAAGAACAGCACAATAGCGTGGTTAGAAAACTTAGTACAAGGAAGTCTAAAACCTGATTTAACGCTTTTATTAGACGCGCCAGTAGAAATCGGCATGGAAAGAGCGAGATCAAGAGGTAATCTGGATAGATTCGAATCAGAAAAAATTCATTTTTTTGAGCAAGTTCGCCGCGCCTATTTGCTTCAAGCAGAACTTCATCCTTCCCGAATCAAGGTTATCAAAACAAATCAGCCGCTAATTGATGTGGAAAACGAACTCATCAATGTTATCGGAAATTTCTTAAGATGACTTTACTTCCTTGGCAAGCAGATCTGTGGCAACAGTTGAACGATTATAAAAAGCAAAACCGTGTGCCTCAGGCTTTATTGATCAACGGTGCTAAGGGCATTGGTAAGCTAAACTTAGCGGAGCAATTTGCTATTTCGTTGCTGTGTGAAAAGCCAGATAGTAATGGTCTGGCTTGTGGTAACTGTAAACCGTGCTTGTTGCTTAAGGCTGACTCACACCCAGACCTCATCAAGATATATCCTGAAGAACTTGGCAAAGCCATCACAATTGGGCAAATTCGTCTCTTATTAACCCAACTAAACCTTAAACCACAATATAATTCATATCGCGTTATCATCATTCACCCTGCGGAACAATTAAACAATTCAGCGGCAAATGCCTTCTTAAAATATCTAGAAGAACCTACTGAGAGAACCATTGTCATTTTAGTTTCTAATAATCTTTCAATAATGCCGGCTACTATTCTGAGCAGATGCCAAAAATTTAATATACAGAAACCTGATAAAAGCACTGTAATAGACTGGTTGAGAGGTCAAAATCCCGAACTATCACTAACAGAAGCCGAAACAATACACCGCCTAAGCAATGGAGTACCCTTTCAAGCACTCGATTTTAGTAAAACGGAAACGATGACCATGCGAAATAACTGCTTCACCGCCTGGTTAGAAATCGGTACAAATGTCCAACAGCCTGCTGTTATTGCAGAAAAATGGCATAAACTCCAAATATCCCAACTACTTGAGTGGATAGCGACTTGGATGATTGATATTATCAAATGCAAATACCAAATCAACATCGTATCGTTATACAATCCAGATTTTAAAAAACAGTTAGACTATCTTGCGCAAAAAATAATATTAGCAGATGCTTTTAAATTGTATGATCTGATTTTAATCAGCAAACAAAGATCCGAGACGCAATTAAATAAACAATCTTTGCTAGAAGAAATCTTAATAGGCTGGTATCGAATCAATCAGACGAATAATTAATATGACTTTAGATGAAGATCTCGCCGTCTCTATAAAAGATTCCAGCGAATTATATTTAGCTTATATGCCTTTTATAATGAATGGGGGATTATTTATCCCAACCCATAAAAGTTATAAAATGGGACAGTCTATAAGTCTTAAAATTAGACTCATTGATGAAATAATTGATACCATCGTTTTAGGCAAAATTATCTGGATTACTCCACCAAAAACTGAGAATCATAAAATGTGCGGGATAGGCGTGCAATTTTTGAAAGAAGATAATGGTGAAACAAAAACCAAAATAGAATCTCTCCTAGCTAGCAACAAAGCTACTAGAAAGTCCACCTATACCATGTAAATTACCCCATGTTAATTGACTCACATTGCCATCTTGATCGTATCGATCTAAAACATTATAACAATGATTTCAATAACTTTATGCTTGATGTAAAAGCAAAAGAAATTGAACATTTGCTCTGCATCGCCATAGACTTGGAAGCTTACCCTCAGATGCTAAACTTAGTTGATGAGTATCAAAATATTTCGGTGACAGTCGGTGTCCACCCCAATGTTTCAGAAGGTAAAGAACCCACAGTTGATGAATTAATTGATTTAGGCAATAACGAAAAAGTGATTGGCATTGGCGAAACTGGACTCGATTATTTTCGTAGCGAGGGAGACTTAGAATGGCAAAGACAACGGTTTAGAAACCATATCCAAGCTGCAAAAATCTTAAAAAAACCCCTAATAATTCATACCCGAGAAGCTAAAGAAGATACTTTACGCATATTAAAAGAAGAGAATGCTGAACAAGTAGGTGGCATAATCCATTGCTTTACTGAAGACTGGGCTTTTGCAAAAACAGCAATGGATCTCAATTTTTACATTTCATTTTCAGGTATTGTCACATTTAATAATACGGATAGCATTAAAGAGGTTGCCAAGAAAATGCCTACAAATAGAATGCTAATTGAAACTGATTCCCCCTACCTTGCCCCTGTTCCATTTAGAGGTAAGCCAAATTACCCGATTTATGTAAAATATATTGCTGAACAAATTGCCTGTTTAAAAGGCGTACCGGTTAATAAAATTGCTGCGTTATCCACAAATAATTTTTACGAACTATTTAACTTAAACCCATAACAAAAAGCCAATAATTTGTTTAAATATAAACTGTTAGTGAGACGATATTTTTACACAAAATCTTTAAAATTAAAATCAAGTAACCGTTAGAAAACAAATAATCGACAATTGATATATTGTTATATATTATAATTAACTGTATTTTACGAACCTGTACTAAAAAGTATTATGGAAGATTGGTCATTTGGCATTGACATACATCCCCATTCTAATTTACAGTTATGTCCGCAAAACAAGTATGTAACCAACTATAACTATTAATAAAACCCTTCGGAGCACATATCATGGCAAAACCATTAATTCAAATGGCATTAGATTCACTAGATTTCGACGCAACTGTAGGTTTAGCTACATTAGTAGCACCTTATGTTGATATTTTTGAAATCGGTACTCCATGCATTAAACACAATGGTATTAACTTAGTAAGAGAATTAAGAGCAAAATTCCCTGAAAAATTACTTTTAGTTGACTTAAAAACTATGGACGCTGGCGAATACGAAGCAACTCCATTCTACGCAGCTGGTGCAGATATCGTTACAGTATTGGGCGTATCCGGTTTAGCAACTTGCCAAGGTGTTATCAAAGCGGCTAACGCACACGGTGCTGAAGCTCAAATTGACTTAATCAACGTTGAAGACAAAGTAGCTTGCGCAAGAGCAACTGCTGAAGCGGGTGCTCAAATCATGGGTATCCACACTGGTTTAGACGCTCAAGCAGCAGGTCACACTCCATTTGCTGACTTAAATGCAATTGCTGCATTAGGCTTACCAGTTCGTATTTCTGTTGCTGGCGGTATCAAACCATCAACTGTACAAGACGTAGTTAGAGCAGGCGCAAACATTATCGTAGTTGGCGCAGCAATCTATGGCGCAGCATCTCCAGCTGAAGCTGCTCGTGAAATTCGTGAATTAGTAGACGCGGTATAATATGCATCAGCAACTTATCATAGACAAGATTTCAGGTATTCTTGAAGCTACAGATGATACGTATGATGCAAAGCTGACCGAATTACTCGACGGTGCTAAGCGCATTTTTATTGCAGGTGCAGGTCGTTCTAAATTAGTTGGTAATTTCTTTGCGATGAGATTAGTGCACGGCGGCTACGATGTCAGTGTTGTAGGTGAGATTGTAACGCCTAGCATTAAAGATGGTGACTTATTAATTATCATCTCTGGATCTGGAGAGACGGAGCAGTTAATAGCTTTCACCAAAAACGCAAAAAAAGTAGGCGCCAAGATTGTACTGATTTCTGCAAAAAGTGAATCTACAATAGGTGACTTGGCTGATGGTGTATTCCAAATTGGTAAAAGTGAACAATACGGTAAAGTATTAGGCATGCCAATGGGTACAGTATTTGAACTATCAACCTTGTTGTTTTTGGAAGCTACTGTTTCTCATATCATTCATGAAAAAGGAATTCCTGAAGAAATTATGAGAGAAAGACACGCTAACTTAGAATAATCCTAATAGAACGAGTGGTATATGCCACTCGTTCTTATTTGTATTATACGAACAGCTTTTTAAAGAATTTTTCGTGACTAGATCACTCAAATTGATAGAAGTCACTACACATAATCTAAAAAAATAATAAAGGAGAATAATATGACTTCGCGCAGAGAATTAGCGAACGCCATACGCGCTTTGAGCATGGATGCCGTTCAAAAAGCAAACTCTGGACATCCAGGTGCACCAATGGGAATGGCTGACATAGCCGAAGTTTTGTGGAATGATTTCTTAAGCCACAATCCTACAAATCCACAATGGTCAAATCGGGATCGTTTTGTGCTTTCAAATGGTCATGGATCAATGTTGATCTACTCATTATTGCACCTTTCTGGTTACGATTTACCTATCGAAGAACTAAAAAACTTTAGACAGTTACATTCAAAAACCCCAGGTCATCCTGAATATGGATATGCGCCAGGTGTTGAAACAACAACAGGTCCACTAGGGCAAGGTATCACAAACGCGGTAGGTATGGCGATTGCTGAAAAAGCTTTAGCGGGTCAATTCAACAGAGATGGACACGAAATCGTAGATCATCACACTTATGTTTTCTTAGGCGATGGTTGTTTAATGGAAGGCATCTCTCATGAGGCTTCCTCATTAGCAGGTACTTTAGGCTTAGGTAAATTAGTTGCATTCTGGGACGACAATGGCATTTCTATTGACGGTCACGTTGATGGCTGGTTTACAGACAACACACCATTACGTTTTGAAGCTTATGGCTGGCACGTAATTCCTGATGTCGATGGACACGATCCAGTTGCGATTTCTAATGCAATTGAGTTAGCAAAATCTGTTACAGATAAACCTACGTTAATTGCTACAAAGACAATTATTGGTTTTGGCTCACCCAACAAAGCAGGTAGTCATGCGTGTCATGGTGCGGCATTAGGTCAAGACGAAATTGATCTTACTAAAGCGGCTTTAGGTTGGGATCATGAGGCTTTCGTTATTCCTGCTGATGTTTATGCAGGCTGGGACGCAAAAGCTAAAGGTACTGAAGCGGAAAGTGTTTGGAATGAAAAATTTGCTGCCTATAAAGCGGCATATCCTGAATTAGCAGCAGAATATGAACGTCGTATTGCAGGTGATTTACCTAATGATTGGCAAGAAAAAGCAACTGCATTTGTAAATGCGGTAGTTGCAGAAGAAAAAACAACAGCTACACGTTTATCTTCATTAGCCGCTATTGAAGGTTTTGCTAAAATCCTACCTGAAATTTTGGGTGGTTCAGCGGACTTAGGCTGTTCAAACATGACTGAATGGTCAACTTATAGGCCAATGCGGGCTAATAAGCCAGATGCTAACTACATCAACTACGGTGTACGTGAGTTCGGTATGTCCGCCATTATGAATGGTGTTGCTTTACATGGTGGATTAATTCCATTTGGCGCAACATTTTTAATGTTCTCAGAGTACGCGCGTAATGCATTACGTATGGCTTCATTAATGAAGATTCGTTCTATCTTCGTTTACACTCATGACTCTATCGGTCTAGGTGAAGATGGCCCGACTCATCAACCTATTGAGCAGATCGCAACTCTACGCTTAATTCCTGGTATTCAAGTATGGCGCCCATGTGACGCCGTTGAGACAACTATTTCTTGGAAAGCTGCTTTTGAAAGACAAGATGGTCCTTCTATATTAGTATTCTCTCGTCAAAACCTACCACATATTCCACGTACTGAAGAGCAAATTGCTAATATAACGCGTGGTGGTTATGTATTAAGTGACAGTGAAGGCCAACCAGAAGCCATTATTATTGCCACTGGTTCTGAAGTTGAACTTGCAGTTAAGGCCGCTGAAGAATTAAGAGCTGCTGGCAAGAAAATACGTGTTGTCTCTTTACCTTCAACTAATATATTCGACGCTCAAGATGCAGCTTACAAAGAGTCAGTATTACCTGCAGCAGTAACTAAAAGAGTTGCTGTTGAAGCAGGCGTCACTGATATCTGGTGGAAATATGTTGGTACAAACGGAAAAGTAGTGGGTATAGACCGTTTTGGTGAATCTGCACCTGCAGGACTGCTTTTCAAAGAGTTTGGCTTCACCGTTGAAAATGTAGTTAAGAACGTAGAAGCAGTACTTTAATATAAAGCCAAATATAGAGTAGTTATACACAATAAATTTGGAGCGAGAATTCGATTCTATATCGAACTCTCGACCCTCTTCTTCCGACTTTTAGGTGAACAACGTGAAAATGAACAATTTGACCAAAGGTACCCTTGCAGTACTACTTTTATCGAGTGCTGTCGCAAGTGCTGACCAACAGTATCCTGCAGCAGATTTCCAACCAGAAATTTTATACCAAAACAGCGAATATATCGCTAAAGAAGCTCCTAAAGCTGCTCCTGCTAAAGCAGCTGCTCCTGCTGCAAAAGCAGTTGCGACTCCTGAAGTTGATTCAAAATACCCTGCAGCTGATTTCAAACCTGAAGTTTTGTATCATGATCCAAATTACAAACCATCAGCAGCAGTTGTTAAATCAGCATCTGTTAAAGAAAAACCCGTTCAAAGCACTCCTGTAGTAGTTGAAACAACTACTGATGCACCCGTTGCAGTTGAAGATTCATCTTTTACAAGCTATCTATTAGGTTTATTAGGTCTTGGATTAGCGGGCTTCTTCTTATTTAAAAAGTCTAAATCTGCAAGTACACCAAAAACAACTTCAGCAGCAGCACCAAGCACTAAATCTTATGCAGTTAATACTGGGGTTGCTAAATATTTACATAAAATCACTGGTACTGGTGTTTCTAGATATATTAATTCTCAATCTAGTGAAACTTCCTCTAGCAAACTGACTGGTGTAGCTAAATATCTTGCAACTCAACCACAACAAAGTTCTGCTAAAGCAGTAACTGGTGTTGATAAATACGTACGCGACAGAGGCTGATAATGAACAAGGAAAACTCAAATGGTTTTTTTTTCCCTGCGGTAGCAGGCTTGTTCTTTTTTTTGAATCGGTCTAAATCTGAGGAACCTTACAAGACCGAAGCAACTTATCCTGTTTATACGGCAGATATTTCTGGTAAAACAGGGGTAGCCAAGTATTTAGAAAATCAAAATGCATTATTGTTGACCGATATATCAACAACTGAAACTTCTGAACAACCTGTAAGTGGTGTTGAGAAATACTTAGAAAGTCTTGATAAAGTTACTACAAGTGGAGTAAGCAAGTACCTTTTAAGACAGAATATTGCAGAAAAGCAGAAAAATCAATCATTGGGTATTCCTGAAGCAACTGGGGTTGAAAAATATTTAAAATCTTTAAAACCTGCACCTGAGCTATCAGGTGTAGCTAAATATTTAAAAGCGCAAGCAAATCAACCGCAACCTAGTAATGTTGCAAAATATTTAGCTAAACAAGCAGCAATATCGGCTTTAACTCCAAAAATTGTGAAACCAAAAGTTTCTGGTGTAGCAAAATACCTTGAACTACAAGAGAACTTGCCAAAACCAAGTAGAGTTTCAAGATATTTAGCTAAACAAGAGGCGATAACTGCCTTAGCAGCTAAACATGTAGTACCAGTAGCAAAATTAACGGGCGTTGCTAAGTATTTAGATGAACAAGCACAAAAGCCACAACTTAGTAATGTTGCTAAATATTTAGCAAGACAAGCACTAATAGAAAGACAAAAGCCTGCGGTATATGAAACAAGTGTTGAAAAATACATGCGTCTACAAGCTTAGAAATCTCTGAGAAATAGGTCTTGATTTAGATAAAATATTAAATTAAGGCCTAGATCTCTCTAATTTAGGCACATAAAAACAACAACACACGCCTAAGCTCAATTTGCTTATACAAATCGTATAACAGTTAAAAATTTTTAATATCAACTTAAATAGGTATCTCTCATGGCAAAAAATTTATTAGAACAATTGAAAGACGTCACCGTTGTTGTTGCTGATACAGGCGACATTCAAGCGATTGAAACTTTTACACCACGCGATGCTACAACTAATCCATCTTTGATTACTGCAGCTGCTCAAATGCCACAATACCAAGGTATCGTTGATGATACTTTAAAAGCTGCACGTGAAACATTAGGTGCAGATGCATCTTCTGCAGATGTAGTAACATTAGCGTTTGATCGTCTGGCTGTTTCTTTCGGTCTAAAAATTCTTGAAATTATTCCAGGTCGTGTTTCAACAGAAGTTGATGCACGTTTATCATTCGACACTGATGCAACTATTGCTAAAGGTCGTGATTTAATTGCACAATACGAAGCAGCTAACGTATCACGTGACCGTATCTTAATTAAAATTGCCGCTACTTGGGAAGGTATTCAAGCTGCAGCTGTTTTAGAAAAAGAAGGCATCCACACTAACTTAACTTTATTGTTTGGTTTACACCAAGCGGTTGCTTGTGCTGAAAATGGCATTACTTTAATCTCTCCATTCGTTGGTCGTATTCTTGACTGGTACAAAAAAGATACTGGCAAAGATTCTTACGAACCTGCTGAAGACCCAGGCGTTGTTTCTGTTACTGAAATCTACAATTACTACAAAAAATTCGGTTACAAAACTGAAGTTATGGGTGCAAGTTTCCGTAACGTTGGTGAAATCACTGAATTGGCAGGTAGTGACTTATTAACTATTGCGCCTTCTTTATTGGCTGAATTACAAGCAACTGAAGGTGAATTAATTCGTAAATTGGACCCAGCTAATGCTGCAAGCTTATCAATCGAAAAACTTTCAATTGATAAAGCGACTTTTGAAAGCATGCACGCTGCAAATCGTATGGCTACTGACAAATTGGCAGAAGGCATCAGCGGTTTTGCAACTGCTTTAGAAGCGTTAGAAAAATTATTAGCAGAACGTTTAGCTAGCCTAGAAGGTTAATCTAAAGCGTCAAATATCGGTGGTTATGTTTTCATAACCACCTTTTTTATTGCTTAAATTTTATCTTACCTGATCTATTCATCTATAGGACTCAAAATGTCACAAAAAATCTTAGACGTAGTAAAACCAGGTGTTGTTACTGGTGCAGACGTACAAAAAATATTTGAAATTTGCAAAGCTAATAAATTTGCATTACCTGCGGTAAACGTAATTAACACTGACTCAATCAATGCAGTATTAGAAGCCGCTGCTAAAGTAAAATCAGCTGTATTTGTGCAATTCTCTAACGGCGGAGCAGCATTTGTTGCTGGTAAAGGTCTAAAAGTTGAAGGTCAACAAGCTGCAATCTTAGGCGCTATTTCAGGTGCTAAACACGTACACCTAATGGCTGAAGCTTATGGCGTACCTGTTATTTTACATACTGACCACGCGGCTAAAAAACTATTACCTTGGATTGACGGTTTATTAGATGCAGGTGAAAAACACTTTGCAGAAACTGGCAAACCATTGTTCAGCTCACACATGTTAGACTTGTCAGAAGAAAGCCTACAAGAAAACATCGAAATTTGTGGTCAATACTTAGCTCGCATGTCTAAAATGGGCATGACACTAGAAATTGAACTAGGTGTAACCGGTGGTGAAGAAGACGGAGTTGACAACAGTGATTTAGATCATTCTTTACTGTACACTCAACCAGAGGATGTGGCTTATGCTTATGAAGAACTAAGCAAAATCAGTCCTAACTTTACTATTGCAGCATCTTTCGGTAACGTACACGGTGTTTATAAACCAGGTAACGTTAAATTAACACCGACTATCTTAGCCAACTCACAAAAATATGTGTCTGAAAAATACGGTGTTCCAGCTAATACTTTAAACTTCGTATTCCACGGTGGTTCAGGTTCAACTGCAGCTGAAATTGAAGAATCAATTAGCTATGGCGTAATAAAAATGAACATCGATACTGATACTCAATGGGCAACTTGGGAAGGTATCATGAACTACTACAAGAAAAACGAAGGTTACTTACAAGGCCAAATCGGTAACCCAGAAGGCGACGATAAACCAAACAAAAAATTCTACGATCCACGCGTTTGGCAACGTGAAGGTGAAGTTGGAATGGTTGTGCGTTTAGAGCAAGCATTCAAAGAATTAAACGCTGTTGATACTTTATAAGTTAACTGCGTTCTAATTAACAAAAAAGCCGATGTTTTGTTTGCATCGGCTTTTTTGTTTGTATCAACTAAAAGATGAAACTTAAAGCTTAACCAAAACTTCTCCACGCCCCATCTCAGACATATCACCCGCATAACGCTGTACACGATTAAAGGCAATCGAAGCATCAGCAAAACGAGAGTTTAAGGTTTTAAAAGACGCAAATAAAATAGGTAAAAACGCTAAAGTATGCGCACCACAATCATTAAAACTGGCCGATAACTTAGGTTGATTCCATAACAGCAAAGTACCGCGACGCATCGCATAACCTAAATACCGACCTGTTTGCCCCATCACAGCAATAGTGCCAGCTGTCATCCTTGAGCCACAGTAATCACCTGCATTACCTTCAATTAAGATATTACCGCGACGCATGTGGTCACCAGCACGCTCACCGACATTACCTTTTACTAAGATAGTGCCACCTTTCATACCCATTTTATTACCAGGCAAGGCTGCACCTAAAAAGTCTCCAGCATTACCTGATATTTCTAAGTAACCTTTCTTCATTTCACAAGCCGCATAAAGGCCTACATTACCAGAGACTTTAATTTCACCAGACTTCAAGCCAAAAGCTAAATAAGCACCGGCATTACCATTTATAGTAATACTGCCACCCTCCAAGTCTTTGCCAATAAAATCAAGATTATCTACACTGTTATTAATAACAATGTCTTGTGCATCAGAGCCAACAATGGTAAATAAGTCATCCACTCTTAACTTTAATTTACCACTTTGTAAAGTCAATGCACTTATTTCATCCAAAGATAAGCCTGACAAGTTCTGGGAAACCAAGGGTGACAAATCCACGCGCTGCGTCGGTTTAAACTTTAATGTAAAGGTTAAAGCACTCATGCCATAATCTCCTGTAAATGAAAGTGGAATGGGCCTAATTTACCGCCATAGTTACCCGCACTAATGCGTTTAATACCATTAGCCGCCCCCAAATCACACACTGCTTGTATCCCAACTCTCATGGCTTTATCGATATCTTCTTTGGTTAAACCATCAATAACAATTTCCATCACCGATTCAATTTCAGGTGATAAATCTGTCTTAGTCATGCCTTTTAAAGTCGGACAGAAAGCATCATTAGTAGAGGCTCCCAATGATTTATATTTAGATCCTACTTTAGAGCCAGAACGCACCACCCCACCTGGGAATGGCATAATCACATTCGGAATCTTACGCATTTCCTCAATCGCGGCTTCACAGGCAGCTAAAGCTTGCGGTTGAGATTCAGCTAAAACTAAAAAGTTACCGCCCCCAATCGCATCAATTTGACCCGTAGTAGCTTCAGTTAAAAACTCACCATCCATCACCGGAATACGCCAATAACGTTTACCACTGATTTGTTTAGATACTTGAAAGCCGTCACCGAAATAACGCAGATTCTTACCTAAAGGAATTCTAATGCCGCCATCAATACCTGAAAATAATGCAGAGGTCGGAGATGTTAATACGCACTGCCCCGCTCTCGTTTCTAATTGTTTGGCTAAACCTTTGCCACCCATAGCAAAAATCATAATCGCCACGCCGGGACGACCATCAGGTGTTTCTGAGGGATCTAATACGCGCTCAATCGCACCTTCACAACCACAAGCAATAACTGAAGTAGCAAAGCCCGTCATGGCTTGAGCAGAAATCATTGCCCATTTTTCATTTTGCGCGGTAATAATGGCGCGTGTTGCTTTCATAGGGAACGCCTCAGCGAACGTTGCATCTATGCTGACACCGTTAATAATCATGCTACATCTCCTTGCAATGGATGTACGGAAATACTGCCGCGCCCATCTTCAGTGATCTCATCATCACTGATTCTAAAGTTACCCAATTTCATGGTCAGGTAACGATCAAAATAATCTTTTAAACCTTTTTCAACTGACACATCAAATTCAGGTGTAACGACATGTGTAGTGCCCCACTTAGTGGAAACCACTTTGCCATCCACCACCACTAACTGGCCATCTTTAAATACATAATCTGGTTTTTCGAACATTTTTTGACGATCAGCATTATCCGTATAAACAGTAATATCTGCCCAATTACCCGCACTTAAACCACCACGATCTTTTAAGCCAATCAATTTAGCAGCACCTGCACGCGTCATAATCGCAATTTCTTGCAAAGTATATTCACGCTCAATAGACGCTAAAGTAGTCATTTTTTGCGCTTCTGGATGAATAGTCGCCAACACATCATTTCTAAAACTTCTGTCCATTAATAAACGGATCAAATGCGGATAACTCATAAAAGGCGCACCATTAGGATGGTCAGTCGTTAAGAAAATACGCCAAGGATCATCGACCATTAAGAAAGTTTCTAAACCAATCGCCCACTGCAAGGCATTAACAAAGTTTTGATCTTTATATTTAAAAGGAACTACACCACAACCAGCATCACATTCTATATCCATCGTCACCCATTTATTAGGGCTGGCGAATTTATGATTCGCATGTTGACGCATACTATCACCCGATGCAGTGACGGTTTGACCAAACAAAATTTGTCCTACATCGACCGTGATATTTTTATTTCTATTAATGGCTTCGGCAATCTGAGCCGCACCGGAAGAGAACTTAAAGTCTCCTTCTGTACCATAACTATGGAACTGAATATGCGTTAAATGCATTGGCAAACCACCAATACCTTGAATGGTATCTAAAGTGGTTTGGACATTACCAGGGACACCTAAATTACAACCATGCACGTGCAAAGGATGCGCAACGCCAATTTCTTTAACAGCGGTCGCTAAAACCTGTAATATTTCTCTAGGGGTAACACCGTAATGACTGTTTTGCTCATCTAAATCTAATTTTCGTTGATTAAATTTAAACGCATTAATACCACCAGGATTAACAACCTTAACACCAATCGCTTTGGCACCTGTCATAGTCCAAGCGACGTAATCATTAATCGCCTTTTGATCTTTTTTAGCGGTGAGCATGCGCAGTAAATAGTCATCACTGCCCAACATCACATAACCACCTTTATCTAAAATGGGAATATCACCCATTTCCATGTGGGCTTGACGGGCATTATTAGGCAACACAGCCGGCTCA
>CAIQNQ010000161.1 GCA_903873165.1 uncultured Methylococcaceae bacterium
TGATAAAGATTTTCAAAGACGTTACAAAGAGTTTATTTTTGATACGCTTTGGCAGCAGGGATTGCAAGGTCAACAACAGGGCGGAAGTTTACATAATTAATTTATTAGCTTTTTTATGCTACAAGTACTAAACCTGCAGCTACAGGGTCTGTAACAGCAGCTATAGTCATTGCACCTGCAGCTATAGGGACTATAACAGCAGGTACAGTCATTTTTCCTGCAGCTATAGGGACTGTACCTGCAGGTATAGTCCTTGTTCCTGCAGGTACAGGGGCTGAAGCAGGAGGTACAGTCATTTTTCCTGCAGGTACAGGGACTATAACAGCAGGTACAGTCATTTTTCCTGCAGGTACAGGGACTGAAGCAGGAGGTACAGACATTGCACCTGCAGGTACAGGAGCTGTAACAGCAGGTATAGGGACTGTACCTCGTGGTCTAGCCCTTGAGCGGGTAAAAGCGCAAGACCTGCCGTTAATTTTGCAGATGACTCGATTATTTGAAATTATTTTCGTAGCAGCGCTATTTCTTTAATCCCTAGGTAGAATGCTGGCTGTAGAGGTCATTTGCGATATTATCGCCCATAAAACCCCATTAAATTTAAGATATTCATGGGCGGCGTAAAATCAATGCTAGGTATTTTGATTTTAGTGCGTATACTCAAGTCTCTTTCTTAAATGATTAACTTGAGGTTTTTCCATGAAAAAAAATAAAGTAGCGTTGGATTTTGTAAAATTATCAGTATCGTTAAAAATTCTGTTTTGTCGAAGTGTGTTACTTGATTTAACCGGAAATGTGGCCTTTCAAAGCCCAGATGTTAGCTTAGCGGATGCAAAATTAGCGGTTGATAATTTAGAAATTGCAGCATTGGCTGCTGATGGTGGTAGTAAATTAGCAACCGCGCAAATGCACGCAAAAGAAGCTATTGTTGATACTACATTCCATATTTTGGCGGCGTATGTAGAGAGAATGGCTATCGGTGATGAAGCTATAATTATTTCTAGTGGTTTTCATTGCACTAAACAACCCACGCCTTATAATAAACTGCCGTTGGTAATTAATGATGGCTTACTTTCTGGCACTGTCGATGCCGTATTTAAAGCGATTGAAACGGCGGGGTCTTATGAGGTTGAATACGCCATAGGTGAGTTGCCAACAACTGAAGCTGGCTGGAAATCTGCAGGAAAATGTACCCGTGCTCATCTTACCATCTCAGGTTTACCCGTGGGCGTTAAATGTTTTTTTAGAATGAATGCGACAACTCCTAAAGGCACCACAGATTTTTGCGAACCGGTTTCAAAAATTATTATTTAAATGTTCAAAGGTAGCGGTATTTATAAATAACCAAGTACCGCTGCTCCACAGATCACTTCGCATAACGTTAACAGGCGTATTTCAGGCATAGGATGCCGTTTTTTTCTTTCAATACGGGGATCATCCTGTAAAAATACAGTAAAATACCCCGTATTATCTCGCATTAGCATGAATCGTAATCAAGACCTAAAATAGGAAGACATGAAAAATTATAAAATCGCCATACTGCTTAATCTTTTTCTGCCGTAGCTAAGGGTAAAAATAGCACGCTGGGTAAGTCGATAAGAGGACGAAAACCATAGTGTTGATAGAACTGTACGGCTATTTCATGTTTAGCATCCACAACGAGAGCAAACGATGCAGGAGCTGCGGTTATGGCTTTAATAGCTGCATCTGCTAAGAGGGCTTTGCCTAATCCCCTGCCTTGATAATGTTGATCTACGGCTAATCGACCAATACGCACAGCAGGTAGGGTTGGGTAACGCGGTAAGCGTTTCTGGTCTTCAGGTGGTAAATCAGGAGTGGCTATACTAGCTGCCGCAATGGTGTAGTAACCAGCGATTTGTTCATTGTTGACATCAATAGCAACAAAACAATTAGCAATATGCCTGCGAATATCTTGGCTGACTTGCGTTTTAAAATAATTATCGAGTTTTACTTCACCGCTGGAGAATGTTTTACGGACGTGGCTATTTTGTAAAACTTCAAGCCGAAAAGGTGCGGTCATTGATTGCCAAACAATTCACGATGTTTGGCAAAAGCGCGAGTGAGTGCTGCGTTGGGTTCAGGTGGGTTAATAATACTTTCTGCAAACAGACGTTGATCATTGAGTGATAAGCTAATGATATCGTTAGATTCTATAGTTTGTCGCGCAGCCTCACTAGATGCGCTCACTACAAAATCGGTCAACGTTCTACCTTGTATTTCAGCGGCACGCTTAAGCATCGCATGTACGTGCGCGGGTAAGCGAGCTTCGAGTCTAGCTGTTTGTGGGGCAGATGTTTTCATGGCTTTACTATACGGCTAACCGCCGGATAAAGTCAACTATTGTTTGTCTAGTTGTTAGCAACAAATTGATTGGACTGTGTTGGTTAATCAGGATTAGGTGAGCTATTGAGGCCGGCTGAGAAAGCAAACGATACTAAGGTTCCTATGACATTATACTTAAATTACTGAAAATAATATAAAAATTATGCCTCTCTAAATCATCTATCTTTACAAGGCGTTGAAACAAAATAACGCATTTTTCAAAAATTATTTTAGTGCTTATTAAAAATAAATCTAGCTAATGTAAATTAGCGGACTATAGTATCCCTTCCGAGTTTCAATTTAGAAGGTTAAGTCCATGTATAAATACAAAGCTACGTTAGATTTTATAAAATTTTCATATCAAGATAAGTTAGTTTTTTGTAGAAATATTTCCATTAAGATAGCCAATGCCACGATATTTGTCACGCCTGACATTAAAAGATGGCCCAAATAGCGGCGACGTTCGCGTTATTGTAAAAGCTGTTGAAGCCGTGGTCGCTTATAATTTCATCTATGCGAAAGATGCCATACCAACAACCGCCGCTGGCTGGTCTAAGGTTTATACCAGCACCCGCGCTTACTACGATTTTGTAGGCTTAACCGCAGGGCGTATTACTATTTTTGTATGGCGACTATCAGTTCAAAGGGAATTTCAGATTACACCGACCCCATCCGTAAACTGGTCAATTAATACCCATTGCCTCCCTAGGTCTCATTAAATGCTAGGCGATTAAGATTTGATCTAGGTGGCCTTTATTTCTGTTCTTTATGTCTTTTTGTTAGGGTTCATCCTGTAAAAATACAGTAAAATACCCCGCATTATCTTGCATCAGTAAGAATCGTAATCAAGACAGACATAGGAAGACATGAAAAATTATAAAATCGCCATACTCGCCGGTGACGGTATAGGCCCAGAAATCACTAAAGAAGCCATTAAAGTTCTTAAAGTGATTGAAGAACGTAACGATGTCACTTTTGAACTCATGCCAGCGGCTTTTGGTGCTTGTGCATATTTTGAGTTTGGTGACGCCTTCCCGCAAGCTACCATTGATATTTGTGACCAAGCCGATGCTATCCTTAAGGGTACTATTGGTTTAAGTCATGAAGAATCTAAAAAAATTCCTGTCGATAAACAGCCAGAACGTGGCGCGTTATTACCTTTACGTCGTCGCTACAATACGTATGCAAATTTCCGTCCCGTTTCTTTACCGAAAGCCTTAGCGCATTTTTCGCCGCTTAAAGCCGAAATTATCGGTGAAGGTATTGATATTATTATGGTGCGTGAATTAGTCGGCGGTTTGTACTTTGGTAATAAAGAAGCCGGCATTAACGAGCAAGGCTTACGTTATGTGAAAGAAACTTTAGAATATGATGAAAATCAAATTCGCCAAATTATGCATCAAGCCTTTAAATTGGCTAACAAGCGTAAAAAATTATTGCATAACATCCACAAAAGTAACGTTTTAAAATCAAGCGTTTTGTGGAATGAAATTTTAGATGAAGTAGCGGTTGAATACCCTGATGTACAGGTTATCCATCAGTTAGTGGATTCTGCTGCAACTAATTTGTGCTTAAGACCCACTCAATTTGATGTGATGGTGATGGAAAATATGTTTGGTGACATTTTAAGTGACCAAGGCGGCGGAATCTTAGGTTCGTTAGGTTTAATGCCATCGGCTTGTATCGGCCCAGACAAAGCTTACTATGAACCTTCTCATGGTTCTGCACCGGATATCGCAGGTAAAAACATCGCTAACCCTTATTCTATGATTGGGTCTGTGGCAATGATGTTAGAAAACAGCTTTGATATGGCAGAAGAAGCTAAAAATGTCTGGGCGGCTATGCAAGGCGTTTTTGCAGATGGTTATTCTACAGCTGATCTATCTAAACCCGGCAGCGGCGTTACGATGATTAATACCGTAGAGTTTGGTGATAAAGTCGTAGAAAAATTAAGACAAATGCCTAAAGTGGGCTAAGCCCTACGCGCAATTATTGTTGTTTTTACTTTATATTAAAAGGCGAGTTGAGCTTCTCAACTCGCCTTTTTTTACGCCCTTATTTTGATTCCTTTCACTTAATATTCACAAGTTATTACTTATATTTATAGCCTTGGGAATAGCTCCTGCAAAAGTCAACTTAGTTTGATGATTAATATTAAATAAAGTTTTAGGCCAAATTTTTATTCGCGAAGTAAAATAGCGACGCTAAAAGCCTTAAAAGAGGGCGAAAAAAATGGGGCTGTCGATTATGAAAAAGCATTATTAGATACTAAGTTGTCTGGTGATATTCACTCTCTTATTAAAACAAAACTTCTAGTTTCAAAACAAGCCAATATAAGAACGCTAGAGCGACTCATGGAGATTGAAGCGTAATAGAGCAATAAATCATCAAAGTTTAACAAAATTAGTCCTCAAATCATTTTGGTAGAAACTCTTAGAGGATGTTATAGGTTTCTACCAATTGTTTCACTAAATGGCTTCTTAAATTAGCAAGCTATTCTAGCTTTTTTCAGCTTTTTTCAGCTTTATGATGGTATCAGTTTAATTTATATGATGTTTTATTGGTGCCAAAAAGAATGCGTTGAGTAGGGATCTGGGTGTCTGAATCTAGTTAACCCACTGATGGACAGTTTATCGCCAGTTCGACATCAGTTCAATTTCTTCAACAATGTCTTCCTGACGCAATCTATTCCGCTTTAACAGTAATTCTTCACGCCCCTCATCAAGATGCCGTAATGCCGTTTCCATTTGAATTAAGCGCATATGATTTTCTTCACGAATTGATTGTAAAAGTGCAATTAATAGTTTGTGAAATAAATAATGTTCAGCAACAGTTATAATCACTTCATCCGTAGTTGTATAAGTCATGGGAGTAGGGATTTTTGGGTTTAACAAGTTGTCAGCTAACGGCCATAAACGCTGATTTTTTACCTCGCCATTATCTCTAAAACAAACGACAAGACCCAAATTATCATTAAAACCGACACCTTGAATAACTTGAATGATTTTATCAATAACGGACACAGCATCGAGACAACCTTCAGCACCTTCAATAAATATTAAATTATCAAGATCAGGTATCAAGTTATGTAAGCGTTCACCCACCAGAATGACAGGGTCTGTCGAACACATTTGAGCTTTCCAAAAACGTACCACATCTTCATTAAAACTCCCACAAAACCCCCGTACCGAACCTAGCAATAACCCAATATCACCCTCATGATGATCCAATGGCACAGTTTTATAGCTAGAAAATCCTTCTGATATAACCCCCAGCACATTTTCTAATTCATTGACGACACTTTGCTGTGCTTGCTCTCGTTTTCCTACTTTACGCAATTCTGCCAAAGCAAAACTTCGCATTGCTCCTACAATTCCAGATAAGTCGTCATACAACGATAATCGCTCCTCCAAAAGCAGTCTTTGACTCATATACTTTTCTGTAAGATAACCTTTAGCGTAGATAGCCACTGCATTTTTGGGGAATCCAATGTCAGTTCATACTCTAATAATTGTTCAAAAAGATGGCTCAATACTTGGCTTAACATTTCAAGCGCGACATTATCCAAAAGACCTTCACTGTAAGCTAATAACCAAGCTAACTGGGCTTGTTCTGCTAAGGGATTTAATCTATCTTGTTTTAATAATTCCCGTAATTGTTTTCCACGCTTTAGCTTTTCTTCTACACCTGTATCCAAGCGTGTGCCAAACCGCGCAAACAATTCCAATTCTAGAAACTGTAAATAATCAAGTCGAATATGAGAGGAAGCCAACTTAATAGCCGGATGCTGCGCCTTGCCACCAATTCTTGAAACCGACCTCCCAATATCAATAGCCGGTAAGATGCCTGCTGAAAATAATTTACTATCTAAATAGATTTGTCCATCTGTGATAGAAATTAGATTTGTTGGAATATAAGCAGATAATTCACCTTGTCTTGTTTCAATAATGGGTAAAGCAGTCATACTACCACCACCATATTGAGGTGCTAATACGGTAGTTCTTTCAAGTAACCTAGAATGCAAATAAAAGATATCGCCTGGGTAAGCTTCTCGCCCAGGCGAGCGATGGAGTAATAAAGATAGTTCACGGTAGGATTGCGCATGACGAGTTAAGTCATCATAGATAATCAGAGTTTCTTTACCCAGTTGCATCCAATGCTCTGCTATAGCACACCCTGCAAAAGGTGCCAGATACCTAAAGCCTGGCAAAGCATTTGCTTCAGCCACCACCAATACCGTATAGTCCAGTGCTCCTGTTTGCTTAAGTATTTCAATAGTGCCGGCTACCGATGATCTTGGTTGACCGATCAATACCACCACGCACATGATATTGCGGCCTTTTTGGTTAATAACAGTATCGAGTGCCAAGGCACTTTTACCAATACCATCATCCCCAATAATTAACTGCCGCTGGCCTTTACCTATCGGAATAAGCGTATCTACAATTTTACAACCGGTATATAGTGGATCTGCCACAAAATCACGTTCAATAATCGGAGGTGCGGAGGCTTCAAGAGGTCTAAATTGCTTAACGTCAAGTGCTGGCATTCCATCTAATGGATTACCTAACGGATCAAGTACTCGACCTAACAGCGCATCTCCAACACCAATTTCTAATTTACGCCCCATCTGCTGTACAGCCATTCCAGCCGTTACACCTCGTTTCTGTGATAAGAGAATAGCCCCTAATACGTCCTTACCTAACTGAAATACTAAGCCTGTACTGCCATCTTCAAACACAATCAACTCATCAATTCGAGCCGATGGTAATCCACGAATCCAAGCAATACCATCACTAATACCTGTAACACAACCCCGCTCGATCAATCGCAAACCAAAACGATAAGTCTTCTTAATTTCAGACATGATTTTCTTGACGCCTAAAGAAAGCAAGCTCATCTGCCAAATTAGCATTTAACTCACACTCCCCAACGATAACACGCACACCTGCTATTAATTGATCATCAACTTTATTATTAATGAATAATAGCTTTCCAGTTACCTCACAAAGTGCAGTGTTAATTCTTAAACAAGTCCCCTCATCTAAGGGATGTGCACTCAATAACAGCACATTACCATCAAATCCGGGGGTATTAACGGCTAGCTCTAAGGTAACACGCTGACTATCTGATAATTGCAGCAAATCTTCTAGTAACACATCAACTATCTTTAATGTTAAATCAAGAGATGTTATTCTTTGTAACATCAATGAGACATTTGAATAGGCGTTACTAGCCGCTTCTTGTACTAAAAGTGTTTGTTTAGCCACCATCAATGCTTGATTTTGAGCATTTAATTTAGATATCTCAACATCAAAGCTATTTTTTAAAGAATCCAAGCCCTCGCGTCGTAATTGCAACAACTCTTCACCAAGATGTCGACGACTTTCGTCCTGCTCTAAAGACCAATCTAGCAATTTTTGTTCGTATTCCACTCGCAATGAATCAGCTTCTAACAACATCACTTGAGCTTTATTAATTTCAGTTTTTGTTTGTAGCTGACGCGCCTCCAACATAGCGGTAATCGGCTTGTACAAAAACCGTTGCAGTATCCAGAGTAGTACTAAGAAATTTAAAATTTCTAGAATAAAGGTAGTCCACTCAAACTGCATCATCGATAAACTCCATTTCTAAACTGGTTTAGTCGCGTAATATCACGCATTAGTTTAAAAAATATTCTAGTAACGGATTTCTAAACAACACAATAAGTGCAATAACAAGGCAATAAATGGCTAAGGACTCAATCATCGCCAGACCAATAAATAGTGTGCGTGTTATAGTCTTTTCAGACTCCGGCTGCCTGGCTAAGGCTTCTAATGCACTAGAAATAGCCTTACCCATTGCTAAAGCAGGTATCATAGTTCCCAGCGCAATCGCAATACAAGCAACCACCGTTGAAACAATACTAAATAAATGTATATCTGTCATACAGTAGACTCCTTAGTTGATATAAAAGATTGCGACTCTAGTGCGCCCGCTATATAAATCAAAGCGAGCATCCCAAAAATATAAGCCTGCACAACGGCTTCAATGACATGTAGCATGAGTAATGGAATGGGCACTAAAAAACCTGCAATGGCGACAACCAGTAAACTCGCCATTTCAAGACTCATCATGTTACCAAATAAACGAATAGCTAAAGCCAATGTCCGTGTCAATTCACTTATAATATGAAAAGGTAATAAGATAAAACTTGGCTCAATATAATGCTTTAAATGCTGTTTTAAACCATGCTCCCTAATGCCAAACCAATGAGTTGACAGAAACACCAATACTGCAAGTGCCGTAGTAGCAGAAAGATCACTTGTAGGCGCATGTAATTCTGGAATAAGGCCGATTAGATTTGATAACAGCACAAATAACCATATTGTTGCCACGAAAGGTAAAACACGGCGCACCATTACGCTAGGTAACACTTCAGCAACGGCTGCCTCTATGGTGATAAAAATACCTTCAATAGCTGTTTTAAAATAACCATAGCGAACAATTCTTAAGTTCCAAAAACATACTATCAAAATAAATAAGAGCATTACCCCCCAAGTAGTAACAATGGTAGGACTAATACCTATTTCACCTATCTTAAATAGGTTTTTACTCGCTGTAGCAACATGACTCAAGATATCCCCCCAAAATAAAAAACATAACAGTTAGTAACTGTTTTAAATAGTTAAACTAGTGTTCTTGCAAAAATCGCAGCACATTGTATGCACCTACCCCTAAGCCCAGAAGTATTAAATTTATTGTCCATCCTACTGAGTAACCAGTCTGCAAGGTATCTAACCATCGCCCAAAATAAGCTCCCGCCACAATAGGCACCACAAACAATAAACCCAGGGTACCACCGTACACTAAAATACCTGCCCAAGAAAAGGGCTTTTGGTCTTTTTTATCAAGACGCTCTATATCTTTTGCGGTCTGTTTGATCAGTTTATTTTTATACGTCATGATCCTATACCAGATGCATTGGTTTCAGCTAACTTTGTCATTCGTAGAACTAGACTATGTTCAATTTCAGTCAGCATAACTTTTGTTGAGTGAACTTCTGAATCCAGTCTATTCATTTCATCTGCTAATTGCTGGCAAATAAGTTGTCTATTCTCGCCTAAAAAATACCGCACAGTCGTGATAGTTAATTGATTATCTTTAAAATGTAAAACGCCGCTAGGTAACGTCAAGTAATGCCAAATATCATCATGAGTTTTAAATCTTGCTAAACCATAGCGCAGAATAATAACACTATGAATATGACCAGCTCGGATACCAAAACTACCATTTGACTCGGAACCAATAAACTCAATGACTGTATCAAAGTCCTCTGTACCTCGATTATCTAACAACCTGAGTCGAAAACAATTCATAGCCCAATGCCACCTTTCATGTAGCAATCGGCTTCTGTTAGATGATCATATCGCCCCTCAATAAAGGCTTCACAATCGGCAATGGTCTGCAAAAGTGGCACCCTAACACCTGCGATACCTGTGTGCTCAGAGACGGTATTAAAGGGTTGAGTTAAATAACGTTGAATTCGGCGGGCTCGCTCAACAACAAGACGATCCTCTTGAGAAAGTTCTTCAATACCTAACATGGCAATAATGTCTTCTAATTCGCGATATCGAGACAAATGTTCACGTACTGACCGCGCAATCTTGTAATGTCGTTCACCGACAATATGCCGATCCATAATTCTACTGCCTGACCGTAAAGGATCAACTGCTGGATAAATGCCTTTTGCAGCCTGCTGTCGAGAAAGAATAACGATACTGTCTAAATGCCCTAGTATGGTAGCAACAGCAGGATCAGTCATATCATCAGCGGGCACATAGACAGCCTGAACAGAGGTGATTGAGCCATATTTAGTTGAAACAATTCGCTCTTCTAGTGAAGCGACTTCAGATAGTAATGTGGGCTGATAACCCACCGTTGCAGGCATCCTTCCCAATAAACCTGAAATTTCACTTCCAGCTTGCACGAAACGAAAAATATTATCCATTAAAAACAACACTTCTGTTTTTAATGTATCACGTAAATATTCTGCATAGGTCAGTGCAGTATACCCAACATGAAACCTAACCCCGGGTGATTCATCCATCTGACCATACACCAAAAGTGCTTTTGGTAAAACACCTGCGTCTTTCATTTCATGCCAGAGTTCGTGACCTTCTCGCATCCGTTCTCCAACACCTGCATAAACAGAGACTCCCTGCATAGCACTGCTAACGGCATTCATAAACTCCATCATCAATACTGTTTTACCAACCCCGGCTCCACCAAATAAGCCTGATTTACCGCCACGCACAAAAGGACATAATAAATCGATTACTTTAATACCCGTTTCAAGTATCTGTGAAGATGGCAGTGTATCTGAAAGCAACGGAGGCGAACTCTGAATATTTCGAAAATGAAGTTTAGGTAATGGCTCTCCTCCATCCAGCGGCTCACCAAACACATTAAGCATTCTACCTAAACAAGAAGGATCAACAGGCACATGTAATGTAGAACCCCGATCGTAAACAGTCAAGCCACGATATAATCCTGAAACTGAATGCAACGCAATGGCTCTTAGAAGCGTGGGTTCTAAATGTTGAAACACAACTAAGACATAATTGTCTTCATAAGTTGCCACATCAAGAACATGCCCAATAGGTGACAAATAATCACAGCGAACGTCAACAACAGGGCCCTGAGCACATTCAATTTTACCTATGGCTTTTGAGCCTAGCTCATTATCCTGAAAATAATTCTCAATCATTTTATGCCTGTTCGTCGTCTTCCAAAATAGATTGATGATAGTTTAATCTACTTACAGATTGGAGACATCAATACAGTAATAGACATAAAAAAACCAGCATGAAAGCTGGTTTAAATACACTTAGTACAGTGGGCTAACCCGTACCCTGCCCAACGGAGTGGAAAATCTGACTCTGATTGGAATCAATGCTATCAACGGTACAGGCAATAGTGGTAACAACACTTCGTAAGCGAACAACAAATCCACCTACCTTTATTTTTCACCCTGTGAGCTAACCTCTGAGGAAGCAGCCGGAAAAGGCAGCAATTCATCAATACGACTATAAGGCCACGTGGGCAGTTTTTCTAACGTATCTCTTAGCCA
>CAIQNQ010000162.1 GCA_903873165.1 uncultured Methylococcaceae bacterium
GGGATGAGGAGGTAGTGATTGCTCGTAATGGCGTACCTGTCGCAAAAATCGTTAAATATATAGCTCCCAAAGTTGCTGCTCCCGGGATTTGGAAAGGACTTAGTGCTTATGCCACCGACTGGGATAGTGCTGAAACGAACCGCGAAATTGAGCAGTTGTTTACGGGATTTAATGATGCGTCTATTACTTGATACCTGTATTGTATATGACTGGTTGATGGGGGAAATTAAAAACCAACCCATCATTGAACGAATTCAAGCGGAAGGTGCAGTGGTGAGTTCAGTTTCGGTATGGGAAATGACTATAAAAAATGGTTTAGGTAAAATGCCATTGCCTACTCTACAAATAGCTGAAGCTATTGAATCGCTTGGTTTTCAATGGTTACCTATCACGCCTTACCATGCGCAAAGCGTACTTGAGCTGGGTGATTATCATAAGGATCCCTTTGATAGATTACTAATTGCTCAAGCAAAATACGAGTCTATGACTGTTGTAAAGCGAGGGCTTTATTTTCAGTATTAATAATCAGCTCATGTGCCGTTACTATTTTTTATTAGCATAAATAAAAATATTGGTATCAAAGATCATCCCATGACCTCCGTCGTCCTTTGCGAACGTCCCGCAAGAAGTCTTCGACTGAATCAATAGCTAATTCATCAAAGCTACCCGAAAACTGAGCTAATGCCCTTTCTTGCTCTGCTCTATTATGTTTTATCATGGCGTTTTCGTTGGGTATGTTAATTTTCTCAATGCTACGTAATTGACTCATTAAGGAGGACTTTTTGAGTTGTTGTTTAATTTGTAAAACAAGTTGATGAACTTGCTCTAAACTCTGAAGATCATTAATTGATTTAATATCTTCTATTACTCGATGTTCAAGTTTTTATAACTTGTTGATTTTAAGTTAAACAGACGGTATTTTATATTTATTATAAATCAATGCGTTATAATTTATGCTATTTTAAATAGCATAAATTAACCTCAAAAATATGAATCTCATGGTTTTTAAATTATTACTGTGAAAGTTCGTCAAGTTGCAATCATTATCTGTTTTTGTAATATATGAAAAACTTTCATTTGCTGGGATGATGCCATGACTTCATGATCATTACTTTAAGATACAAATACTCTAGTTTTCAGCATGCAATATTAAAACGCACAGTTTACTATATATGTCAGCAATTCTCATTATGAATAATCCTATTTAATCAAACGGATAAAGATATCTATTTTGGAGCTGAGATCATTTTTACTAAAAACACTGGCAATTAATCAAAAATCCAATCAGAAAGAGTATTTAAAATTCAGATTTACGGCGTCATTAAGTCTCTATAAAGCACTAAGCACACCACAAATTTAAACAAAGCAATACATGTTTGTAATCTATTGATTTTATATTATTTCCATAATGAGAATTGCTGTATCTATGTTCTATCGACAAATAATACTTGCCAAAAAATTAATTAAGTTTCGTTCAAGGGTACACACTGTTTATTTTTAAAGGCTGTTAATATTAACGATATAATGATAAAAGTAGCTGATTAACTGTTACAATTTATTTTATTATGATTATAACGCCCAGAAATCTTAGTATGTTACCTCAGTTTAAATGTAATGTCAGACTGGATCAATTACCCTTATCACAGATAACGAGTGAAACATGACTAATAATTCCGCAGAGTTTATAGAACTGTCCGCACTACATCATAAGACATTAACTGAAGAGAATGAGCGGCTAAAATTCATTCTTAATCATACGCCAGCTCTCATCGGTTATTGGAATAAACAACTTATCAATGAATTTAGTAATGCCGCTTATACACACTGGTTTGGACAAAAACCAGAAGATATTAAAGGTAAACATCTTAGTCAACTTTTAGGTGATGATCTTTACCAAAGTATTTCATCTAAAATTGCTGGCGTACTTAATGGCAAAGAACAACAATATACCCGCATTCTTACTGATACCAATACAGGGAAAGAAATCCATACGCTAACGAGATATTTACCTGATATCGTTAATGATCAGGTGGTGGGGTATTATGTACTCGGCATCGACATTACCGATCACGACCAATTAGAAGACAGTAAAATTCGGAATAATACCATACTAGAGAGCCTGACTATGGGCGCTATGTTAACCGACGCTAATAATCAAATCACTTATATAAACCCAGCCTTTGAAAAAATAACTAACTACTCTACCCATGATCTACTAGGTAAAGACTTTGATATTCTTAAAGGTCCAAATACTAGTATCGTAGAATTAAACAATTTAAATATAGCAGCCGATTCTAAACAAGCTTATCAATGTGAGATTTTATGTTATCGCAAAGATGGCACTGAATTCTGGAACAAAGTTAATTTAAATCCTATTTATAATAGTGCGGGTCAACTTAACCAATTTCTTTACTTTCATCACGATATAAGTTTAGAAATACAACAAAATGAGCAGATGACTTTACTATCGTCGTGTGTTTCAGCGATGAGTGAAGCCGTGGTCATTTGTGATGCAGCAAGTCTTGACAACCCAGGGCCACATATTGTTTATGTTAATGATGCCTTTTGCAAAGTTTCTGGTTATAGTCGAGAAGAAGTCATCGGTCATACACCACGACTATTGCAAGGCCCCAATACCGATAGAGCAAGTTTAGATAAAATACGCTTAGCCCTGAGCCAATGGCAACCCATTAATATAGATGTGCTTAACTATACCAAAAATGGTACAGAGTACTGGCAAAATTTAAATATATTTCCTATCGCTAA
>CAIQNQ010000163.1 GCA_903873165.1 uncultured Methylococcaceae bacterium
GAATTTAAAGGTGATGTCATTGAATATTTTACATCTAAATCAATCAAAATAAAACGTGGTGTTCCTAATAGACATCGCCAACAATCATTGGTTGAGAAATGAAATTGGGGAGGTTATTGGAATTCGTTATACAAGGCTTAAGGGATTCCAGCCTGTTGTCAAAGAAGCTTTAAACGGGCTTTATTATGCGATCTTTACCCACAAAAAGATAATTGAGATTTACTTTTATTCAAAACGTGACTATAAAGCAGAGACTTCAAATGATCAGGACATTGGTATATGCAAGCTGTATGTTTCCGGGAATAGCTACGCCATTTTATTAGATATACTCTATTTAACCAATGACGAATTCTTGAGTATTCCAATTAAAGCTTAACGATCCAATAAAGTGATCCTCCTGGCCTCTCCCGCTGTCCGTACTGTGCCTACGGATTGGCTAAGCCTGTAGTTTATAACTACAGGATAACAGAGCCTGGCCATGTGCTGGGCTTTGTTGTTTACAGTGCGGCAATATTGTTGTTAAAGAAGTCCTTAAACTTCTTGTTGGTAAGCATTTTGTCAATCAGTTTGCAGATGGTTTGGCGGTAATCTTCACATTCAGGCGCGAGTTTGCCGGGCCGCCAAAAGCGTAAAGGCGACTCATATCTTTGTAAAGATAATCAAACAGGGCTAATGGCAGCAACTTGAAAGGCTACTATAAAATACCAATAATGGATATTGAGCACGAGGCTAACCTGCCATTAGTTTCTTTTTACAGAGCCTGGACAGTACTTAAGGATAATTCAACTTTGAATTAATCCTGTATAAAATATGAGTAAAGGCGGTATAAAAGGATCCTGTATTTGTACACCTTAATTCCAAAAACTTATGTTAAAGTATGCACTTGGCATTGATGTATCTAAGAAAGATATTCATGTCTGCCTGTCGGCAATCGACGCGAAACAACAAGTAAAAGTAAAATCCAGCAGTAAGTTTGCTAACAACGTGCATGGTTTTAAAGACCTGCTTGTATGGTTAAACCGCCATAAAAAGGAATCGGATATTCCTTTGGTTAATGTGATTGAGGCCACCGGTGTATATTACGAAGCGTGTGCCTTGTTTTTGTTTAAGGCCGGTCTTTCGGTTGCCGTTGTATTACCTAACAAAGCAAAAAAATACCTTCAAGCCTTAGGACTCAGATCAAAGAATGATAAGATAGATGCTATGGGGCTTGCCCGTATGGGAGCCGAACAATGCCTGGAACCGTGGCAGCCGATGGATGAATTCTTTTATTCACTTCGGGCAATGACGCGGCATCATCAAAGCCTTCAGGAACTCAAAACCAATATTAATAACCAGCTGCATGCGGACGAGCATAGCATTTACAGTAACAAAACCGTAATCAAACAGCTTAAAAAGCTGATCACTACCATTGAAAAGCAGATCGCCGAAACAGATAAGGATATTCATGAACATCTTTTTAATAATGATGGGGTGGCTGAAAAATTAAATCATATCATCGATATTAAAGGTTTGGGCTATTTGACAGTTGCTGTGGTGCTAGCGGAAACAAATGGCTTCGCCTTGTTTAGATCTGCATCACAACTGGTCAGGTATTCAGGATATGATGTGATTGAAAGTCAATCCGGTGATCGCAGTGGAAAAACCAAGATATCCAAAAAGGGCAATAGCCACATCAGGCGCGCAATGCATATGCCCGCATTTAATGTAGTCCGATACGATGCAGGAAACTTTAAGACTTTCTTTGAACGAATATTCGCACGGCATCATCAAAAAATGAAAGCTTATGTTGCCGTACAAAGAAAATTGCTGGTACTGATATACACATTATGGAAAAAGAATGAAGCATTCAAACCAAATGGAAAGATAAACACATCTGGAAATGAGGAGACGGTGCCTTCTTTCGCTTTGACCGAAGGTCAACTTAATGAAGTAGCCCCGGCATAACCA
>CAIQNQ010000164.1 GCA_903873165.1 uncultured Methylococcaceae bacterium
CGAATATCACCACGGCGGGGTTAGTCGTTAATTTATCAGCAGTTACGAAAGGCATATCAGGTTATAAAATCACCGATACAGGTAGTGCAACTAAATTAACGGGTTCAGCATTAGGTGATGTAATCATTGGTGGTACTGGTACTGGTAATGATAATGATACCTTAGCGTTTCGTTTTTTGATCACTCAAGCACAAAGGCAGTGGCTTATTGCTGGTGTCGAGTAGTAAGTATACTGATATAAAGCCATTAACAATAAGATGTTAAGTTGTTCCATGGTATGATTTAAACCATTAAATCAATCGCCAATCTTAATACCTTTACCCATTGATACTCCCAGAAACTCAAACAATAATTAAAGCTCGTTTAGCGTCGATTGAGAAGGAGTACCAAATTAAGATCCTATATGCTTGCGAGTCCGGCAGTCGTGCTTGGGGATTTCCATCACCGGATAGTGATTATGATGTGCGGTTTATTTATGTGCATCCTATTGAATGGTATTTAAGACTTGATGAAGAACGGGATGTCATCGACTTGCCATTAGAAGAGACTTCAGCAGGCTTGCTAGATTTGGCTGGTTGGGATTTACGCAAGACCATGAGATTACTGAGCAAATCAAACCCCGCTATATGGGAATGGTTGCAATCGCCAATTTGCTACCACCTAATCTCACCATTAAATCTTCAGGATTATCGTCACGTATTGGATCCTTTTTACTCACCCATCACCGCATGTCATCATTATTTATCGATATGTCGTAATACGATGGCTCAGGCATTTGTTGAGGAAATGGTTAAAGTAAAAAAATACTTCTACATGTTGCGACCGCTCTTGGCGGCATTATGGATAGAACGTTATCGGATGATTCCACCCATGGAATTAGTGCTTTTGTTACCGGTAATTGATGATCAAATAGAAATCCAGACATGTATTCTCGATTTGCAGACGCGTAAGTTTCACATTGATGAGCAAATCCCGATTCCACGCATAGCCATGTTGGATGAATTCTTAGTCAGAGAGCTGGCACGTTTGCAAGACGTAGCAAAAATATTGCCTGTTGGATTTGGAGATAAGGCTTGTCTGGATCACTTATTTCAACAATGCCTAGGTTTTATTTATGACGCTGAGCATTAAAGACTTGCAGGAACAAAATCTTATCCTGCTTGATACAGTGAGTGGCAGTCGGGCTTACGGATTGAGTGTGCCCGAGTCTGACACCGATACTCGTGGCGTATTTATTTTGCCCCAAGACCTTTATTTTGGGTTTAGTTATATTGAGCAAGTCAACAGCGAGCGAAATGATCATACCTATTATGAGTTGGGTAAGTATCTAAAATTATTAGCTAAGAATAACCCCTCCAGCATTGAGTTGTTGTTTGCGCCTCAGGAAACGATTATTTATAGACATCCCTTGATGGAACAGATTAAACCTGAGCGTATCTTGTCACGTTTATGTCGAGATAGTTTTGCAGGTTACGCAATGAGCCAGGTAAAGCGAGCTAAGGGTTTAAATAAAAAGATTTTTAATCCGGTGTCGAATGCTATGCCGCGCCCCATTGAGTGTTGCCATATTGTTGAAGGTGATAGAACTGTTTCTGCTGAACAATGGCTTTCTCAACATGATTTACTTGCCGAACGGTGTGGATTAACGGCATTACCGCATGTACGGGATGGCTACGCTTTGTTTTATGCGGATGATTACAAGCAGGATGCAATGTTTTTTAGGGGCTTGTTTCGCTCTGAAGGTGGTCAAGAAAATTCTACGCTATCGCAAGATGTGTGTTTATCATCGATACCAAAAGGTATGCAGCCTCGTGCATGGCTAGTTTTTAACAAAGATGACTATTCACGCCGTCTACGTGACTACCATGACTATCGTGCCTGGGAGCAGTCTCGTAACCAAGATCGCTATCAAGTGACACTGAGGCATGGTGGCGGTTATGATGCAAAAAATATGATGCATACCTTTCGACTGTTGCGTATGGCTAAAGAAATTGCAGACACTGGACAGCCGCAGATTATACGACCAGACCGTGATGAATTACTGTCGATTAAAGCCGGACATTTTGATTATGATGAGTTAATGGTTAAGGCGGTTGCTGAGTTGAAAAATCTAGATGAGAGCTTTACCGTATCTACCTTACCAGCAGAACCTGATGTTAACCAAATTGAGTGCTGGGCGATTGAAATTCGCAAGGCTTGGTATTCTAAACTTAACAGTTGAGTGCAGTATGATTACTATTAGATTTGCTACTTCAGAAGACATTCCGCAGTTATTGGTTTTGTTAGAAACTCTGTTTTCAGTTGAAGTCGACTTTACCATTGATCCAATCAAGCAAGCAAAAGGCTTAGCGTTATTACTGTTGAGTGTAAAAGATGGCGTGTGGGTTGCGGAACTCAATGGAACTAGTAAAATTGTGGGCTTATGTAGTATTCAAACTATGATTTCAACAGCCGAGGGCGGTTTTGTTGGATTGCTAGAAGACTTAGTTGTCATGTCAGACTACCGACAGCACGGCATTGGGGCGAAGTTGTTAGCTGAAGCTATCAACTGGTCGAAAGCCCAAGGTCTTAAACGCTTACAATTATTGGCGGATAAAAATAATGTGGATGCTTTAGCTTTCTATCAAAAACAAGGTTGGCTAACAACGCAATTAATTTGTTTAAGGGCAGCGGATTTATTACATTAATCTCTATTGATTAACTCAGCTAATAAAACAACTGGGTGAATAACGGCATTATCAGTTGGTGCTTTGTCGGTATAGAGGCCATTATTTAGGTGCAAAGAGCAGCCAATGTTGGTTGTCACTAGATAGTCTGCTTCAGATTCTTGAAAATGCTTTAATTTGATGGTTCTTAATGGTTCAGCTATTTCAGGATGTGTTAAGCAATGCACACCTCCCGCACCGCAGCAGGTTTGATTATCGGCTAAAGCTTGCACATTTAAACTGGGTATTTTTGCTAATAACTCATAGACAGCGTCATGTTTTTTTTCTGAGACTTTAGAGACATTCCGTTGGCTACAAGGCTCATGAACTGCAATTGATTTATCGATTAATGTGGAATTATTTAGCTTAAGCTCTGCGGGCCAATGTTTACATAAAAATTCAGTGATATCAAACAACGGTGCGTTAAAGTTTTCTTTTAACATCAATCCACAAGCACTACTCGTATAAATAATGGCGTCAACTTCCAGTGCATTAAACACATTCATATTATTAATCGCTAATACATCCGCCGCTTTACCTTGTCCTTGATGTTGATGCAACGCGCCACAACAGCCTTGTTGGTGTGGAATTAATACCGAGTAGCCAATAGCATTCAGGACTTTAATCGTAGCCTTTACCGTTTTAATATCAAATGCTGCACTAAGACAGCCGGTAAATAAAGTCACCGTGCCTTTTAACGTTTGGGATGTTGGGTAAATTTCTTTTAATAATTCTAAGCTAACCTCAGGGAGTAGTGCTTCAGCTCCATCACATTTTAGTAAGCGTAACAAGGCTGTTTTTCTAACTAAACTAGCTAAGCCACTTTTTTGATAGGCCGCTATTAACTTAATAGCTTTAGAGAATAACTTTTTATTCTCAATTAATTTGAAACCCAATTGGGCTAGAAAATGGCTATTGAGTTTTGACGGTTCACTCGAATAAAGCATTTCGCGGGCTTGATCAAATAATTGTCCATAAGCCATTTGGCTGGGACAAATCGTTTCACAGGCTCGGCATTGCGTACAATTATTGAGGTGCAATATTTCTTCAGCCGAAGGGATTGCCGTTTCGTTAATTATTTTATCAATTGTTCTTATGCGACTACGAGGTGTTTCTGCTTCAATGGGAGAAACTTTATAAGTGGGACATAGGCTGATACATAAGCCACATCGCATACAATCACTGGCTTCAGGGATATAAGGGCCAGATTGAGTGTTGAAAGAAGTATCGTCATTATTGAGATCTTCCCAATCAAACATACTTATGATTCCATAATCGTGGCATAAGCACGGCGTAGTAAATCCAGTTCTGCGGGCGAACTTTGTCTTAGCTCAGTCAGTGTCTTAAGTTTGGCGCCTTTCTCGGCCATTAAGGCGTGCGGAGGATCTAGCAAAGTAAATTGAGCTAAATAAACGGTAATGATGCCATTGGGCGTATCAACTCGTTCAATAAAATCAGGATTAAGCTTCAAAAGATCATCTGGCAAACCTAAGTGTTGGCAGATTTCAGCGATTAAATTCGCGGGAGGAAGTTCGATGATCGCTGCTTGATCTTCAAGTTCAAGAAAAGATGATAGTGGAGGTAATGGGGTAGGGCGACAGACTCCTTCATTAGCAAATTGCGTAAATAGCGTTAATGCGCTGATAGCGCCATTGTAGTAAATGATGACGCGGCGGTTGGCAAAAAATGAGTTCATGTTAATGATCCGTGGTGAGCATCCCAGAGAGTCTTAAAACTGGTATCCATTCGAGACAAGCGAGCCGTGGTGTCATGGAGTTCATTAAACTGCGGAAATCGACTGCTTTTACCACTGCCATACCAGCGCTCCATTTCATCTGTTAATCTAGCTTTCTCAGCATAATCTTGAGCAATACGGGTTTTTAACCAATTCATACAATTGCTCGGCGATAGTTCAACAATACGGTATCGAGCGCCATTTTCAAAGATGCGTACTCCTCCACCTTCAGCAGCGGTTTGATAAAGTGTGACTGGATCAACTATTTCTAACCCTGCTAAATAATCAATGTGATATTCATGCCAATGCGGCATCCAAGGCAGGGTAGGGCCCATTAATACCGTTTTAGCATTTTTTGCTAATTCAGCTAAGCGGGGGAAAGTTTTATTGGTGATCGAACTTGCCGTAATAAATACCCAGTCTGCTTCAGGTAAGATGTATTCTGCTGCGGGGTCTGGTAAGTCACTACCTTGCACTTGACGTTCTAATATGGTGAGGTTTAGCTCATTGTTATACGTTTCAATACCAGGATAGCGGCCAATGACCACAACTTTTTGATTTTTTAAACGCGGTAAAAAGTGCTCAAATACGGCTAGGTTTGCTTTATCTGAAGTGGATAACAAAGTGATCCCCGCCGGTAATTCAAAGCGATTTAAACTGCAATTGATAGCAGCCATTCCCACAGTAGCCGCGTAAGGTTCCCACTCTATAATCCACTTTGCGAGTTCACGTAATGTTTTACCAACTAACGTACCCGGCCATGATAGCGTGCGAGTGGGGGTGCTAGGACTCATGGCAAGACCTAGCTGTTGAGTTTTACAAACAGACCACACTAACCCCAGGGAAAACTCAGTGACTTTAGCGTCACTACTAGCATGATCTATCAAAAGCTCATAGAGCTTAGAGGGACGCATCATGTTCTTAGTTTGGAAGAGGAAGCAGTTTAGCTTCTGCTTTTATGTTGTCCACTTTACCCCAAGCGGTAATCCCTTCAATAAACCATTTGGGTTTAGTAGGATGATTTTTTACCACATCGTATTCGGCATAAAATGTACCATCACTATTAAATTGCAAGCGACCAATACGCATTTTATTATCATCGTACCAGTAACAAGAGAGATTAAAGTCCCCCGTAAAAGGGTCTTTAATTAACTCATAGCTTGCGTCACCGTACTTGGGATAGTGTTTGATTTCTGCTTCAGCAAATCCCAGCTTTACTATTTCTGAAGTGAGTCGTTCACAGACGGCTTCAGCAAACTCACGCTTTAGTTGGATATGTTCAGATAGTTCTACCATTACCAAATCTCAGCAGGAACCATTAAGTCGGTGACCGGTTCATCGCCCAACAAATGTTGTTCAATAATGGTTTTAACGTCTGACTTTTGGAGGTTACCGTACATAATACCTTCTGGATAAACCAAGACACTGGGGCCTACCATGCAAGGGCCCATGCAACCCGTATTGGTTAAACCAATTTTCTCGAACAAGTTGCGACTTTGTATTTCATTCATAAACTCGGTCATGATGTCAGCACAACCTTTGTTAGTGCATGAGCCTCTAGGATGACCTTGTGGTCGGTTTTGAGTGCAGATAAATACGTGTTTATCAGGTCTTGGCATGGGAGATTCCTCTATTAAGCAGCTATTTTATGCTGGTGCGTAAAACAAGTTTTTGGACATACTTTTGAACAGGCTTCACAGCCAATACAATCCAGTGGATTTTTAATGCTCATGACCATACTGTTGTCATCTTCGTCTTCAAAGTCGCCATAATCATCATCAAAATCCTCTGGGTCTAAGGCTTCAGATTTTTCGATTAAATCAAAGACGTCTCGTGGACACACTTTAAAACACCGACCACAACCTATGCAGGTGGTTTGATTGATTTTAGTCACATAATTAGGCGTCCATTCAGTACCGCCAAACGTAACACCGGTTATAAATTCAGACATGATCGTCTCCTATTAGGCCGCTTCAGCGAGGGCGGCATTTAATTTTTGATTAGCCTCGTCCCATGCTTTACAAGCTATGTAAGTGGCTTCCGCAATCCCCATGAGTTCACTATAGGCATCAGGTAATTTGTCTTCAATTAAGTCATGTAACTCCATGGCTTGTTCACTGGCTAAGCGTTTAGTTTTTTTAACTTCTTTTTCGAGTTTTTTTAAGTCTTCAGGACTCATTAAAAGTCTCCTTAGAAAAGGGTTTTATCAGTTGATCTGGTTTTATAAAATACAATGCACTTAGTCAGTCGCCGCGTTGTTATATTTTTCAATCAGACCTAGGGCTTTCTCAATCGCTTTGTCACTTTTCTCACATAGGTCTTCAAGACTCGCAAAGCCAAAGCGATGGGTGTCGCGGAGGACTTTATCGACCACAACCAATTTTCCTACCATAATTAAGGCACGCCCAAAGCCTTCATGAGTAATGGTGATAATAGGTGCCGCCATTAAGCCAGATTTTTTTTCTATCAGTGTAGCTAAAGAGTTGTAATAAGCTTTTAAACGCGCGATGGTGATTTCTTCAGGATCACCAATCACCGGTATTTTTTGTTTACGTTCTTTAGTTAATACGACAGGGTCAATTATTTTTGCAGTAGACCAGCCTTCATAAGTGTCGTAAGTATCAATTGCACGTAATTGTTTGATGTAATCTTTAACGATGTCAGAGTCTAAGTTGACATCATCTTCTTGTACGACTAATTCTGCAGTTGCCATTTTTATTCCTTTGTTAGGTTAGTTGAGTGAGTACTATGAGATTCAATAGCAGTGGTTATTCGTCCCAGCCTTCATCCGCCATTTTACTAAAGCGGTCAGGGTCGGAGCCTTTGGTTTGATTCAGTGCTTTAGCGACCCAATTAGACGGGCCTGCTTTGATTTCATTCTGTAAATCGGTAATCAAGTCTTTAATTTTGCTACCATCATGTACTTTGATGGGTTGGATGTTTTTAAGAACCAGTTGATTAATGGCAGAGCCACCAATGGCTTGGCAATACACCGCTGCACATCCGCTTAAGAGTTCAATCTTGACTGATAGCTTATCTTCATTGCCATCTTGACTGAGTTCTCCAAACTGCGCGACTTCAAGTAGTTCTGAGTTTTCCATGTCCACCGCATAGAGCGCGAAGGATTTTGCCGAACCAAAATGTTGATTAACGGTTTCCATATCAGTGGTCGCAAACGCGACTTTTAATGCAGTATCCATAAAACTCCTGTTTTCAGTAATATGCACAACGTGCATTCGACGGGTTAGTGACATGACGGTTTAGGGTCAGTTAGTTCAGACGCTGGCTTTTGACCATAGATAGAATGGTAAGCCGGGATTTCTTCATGTGAGAAGTTAATGACAAGATTAGCGAGATCAAACAAAGTCTGGCGAGTACCTCGATAGCCAATCCAGGTTTTTTGATAACCCCCGATAATGTCATACAAAGGAAAGCCAGCACGAAGTATGGGTACGCCCAAGCGCTCTGCGGTATCGACTGCATGAGAGTTACCAATCACCAATTGGGCTTTATGTTCCTTGCCTAGCAGTTCCATATCTTCAAGGTCGCCGATCTTAATGGTAGCAACGGGGATCTTTGCTAATAAAGGTACGTTACAAGAGGTCACGGCTGCTACCACTTCAGCGCCCATTTCTTGCACAAGATCAACAAACGCACTGAGTAGATCGGCATCGGCGGCAATGGCAATCCGTAATTGACCGAGCATAAAATGGGTATCTAACATGGCGTCTTGCAGTTGTGAGCGTTGTCTCTCAATACGTTCTGGGACTTCTCTGCCACTGATTTCAGCCAAGGTGCTAATCAGTTCATCATTGGCTTTTAAGCCATAAAGATGACCTAATGAATAGCTTGGTACGCCCGTTCTTTCTGCTAATATTTCTGCTGCCTTATTGAGCGACGCACCAATAACAATAGTTGCCAGTGCATCGCCTAGAGTGAGCATTTCAGATATAGGCGTGCCGCCAATAGTCACAGGGCTAAAGTCTTCATCAGTTAAACAACCGTCTAGTGAATCAGAAATATCAGGGATAAAAACCGGTCTAAGTTGAAACTGTTCAAATATATCGCGTAGGGCTTCTAAATCTCCAGGGGTAAGAATGTAACTTGCAAGCACATTGACTTGTTTCTTACGTTTACCGGGATAGGTGCCTGCTGTTTTAGCATCAGGTACTAAAGCGCGAATGATTTCTGTCAGTGTTGCGGCATAGCCTGTTTCAACACTGCCAGTAAAATCGGGGGTATTAACACCTACGACTGCAATGTTAGCGAGTTCTGGATTGGCATCTTTAAACTCTTGTACATTTCTATGAACATCGGCCCCTTGCGTTTCCGCTAAGCCAGTGGTTAGCACAGTAATTAAAGCGGGATGAGATTTTTCGGCAATAGTTTTAATGCCTTCACGGACATTTTCATCAGCCCCCATCACTGAACTGCCTTGATCCATGGCGGTACTTTGTAAGGGGATAGGTTCTCTGAAATGTCGTACAAAGAAGACTTTAGCAAAGGCAGTACAACCTTGTGAACCATGTAACATCGGCATGGCTCGATTAAAGCCTAATGTCGCTAAGGAACCGCCAATGGGTTGGCTGGCTTTTAACGGGTTGACAGAGAGTGCTTTATTTCTTTTTAAGATGTCAGCCATTATGCACACTCCGCAGGTGCCGTCACCGCAGGTATTTGGAGTTTCGCTTTCCATGGGGCAGGTGCTCTAACCGCTTCCCATACTGGGCTTTCAATAGTGAGGGCTAATTGCCGCACGAGTTCTAACATGCCTTTATAGCCTTCATAACCAAACTCGCGTTCTTGGTTAATATCTAAGAAAGGCACTTTGGCTTTTAAGGCCGTATACATATTTCGCCCGCCAGCAATTAAGATATCTGCTTTGTAGTCATGCACGATTTTTAACAAGGCTCTAGGGCTACCATCATCAATCATGACGGTGTCTTCGCCCATTAATTCACGGATTCTGGCTTTATCTTCTTCAGTTGATTTCTTGGTGCCGGTTGCTACCACTACCATCCCTAAATCTTGTAAAGCTGAGATAACCGACCAGCTTTTAACGCCGCCGGTAAATAATAAAACCCGTTTACCTTTAAGGCGTTCTTTCCAAGGCTCAAGTGCTTTTCTAATCTGCGTTTCTTCACGCAGAATAAGGGCTTCAGTGCGAGCAGTTAAATCATCATCATTCAGCGCTTTAGCAAAGTCTCTTAAAGATTGACTGGTATCGGTAATGCCGTAAAAGCTGCCTTCAAACCACGGTGTACCATAGCTTTGTTGTAACTTTCTAGCGACATTAATCATCGCTTTTGAACACACCATCATGTTGACTTCGGCTTTATGCATGGTTTGCACTTCGCGGAAACGCGCATCACCCGATAAGGTACAGAGAATACGTAGACCGAGTTCGTCTAATAAGGGCAATACATGCCAGAACTCACCGGCGATATTGTATTCACCCACTAAATTCACATCATGCACTTTAAAGTCGGACGATACCGCCGGGAAGTGTTGTCGATCAGCGTCAGGTAAAGGATCAGGATCACGTGTACCAATCACATGATTCACCATGGCATCTCCGGCAATACGGTTCCCTAGGTTTTTAGTGCCATAAAAGCCCGCACTATCAATCGGTACAACGGGCACGCCCCAGAGTTCTTGAGCAGATTTACACACCGCATTAATGTCGTCACCAATTAAAGCGGGAACACACGTGTTATAAATAAACACCGCAGGGGGGGAGTAAGTATCGATGGCTTGTTTAATCGCATGAAACAAACGTTTTTCTGCGCGGCCCATGACAATATCTTGTTCAGTTAAGTCAGTCGTCATGCCAATGCGATACAGGGCAGCACCTGAAGATCGAGTGCCTCGGTTATCCCAAGAACTGCCTGCACAGGCAATGGGGCCATGCACGATATGGGCTACATCGGCGATAGGTAATAAGGCGATCTGAGCACCATCGAAAGCACAACCCCCGGCAGAAGCGCCGGGTTTAGGTTTAGCACAGCCAGATTTTTCTTTCTTGTTGTGCTCACAAGCGGGTTCATCTAGCAGTACAGCAATATCTTTTGTTGATTTCATAGTCGCTCATATCAATTAGCTATGTTTGCTGTGATACATGCAATCTATATGCCAGTAGGTAATTTATTGAAACTATGTGCTTTTAATCGGTGTTGCTATGTAGGAAAGCTGACAAAATGCGAGTTTATTACCAACAAGCCTCGTTTAAATTGTCACAAATCATGGTAGTCATCGACTTGTCTTAAGTTCTTGAAGATTATTTCAAATAGCGATTAATAAAAACTAGACAAGCTTGAATAATCTTGTGTATATTGCCATCTAACGCTATTTACTTTTATACATAATGATATGGCTGAGTATTACCGTCATTAATCGTACATTAAATTGTAATTCAATGAGTTAATAGTAGCATTTTTAGGATTACACCCGTGGGTGATGGGCTGATGTAGTGACAATGCCATCATTATGTTTAACAAAAGAGGTTGTTTATGCTGTTGGAAATGAATGTAAAGCTCCGCCGTGGGCATTTTAATTTAAATACACAACTTTCGATAAACGACACGACCACGGGTTTATTAGGGAAATCAGGCGCCGGCAAAAGTACGATATTGGGATTAGTGGCGGGCACCTTACAGCCGCAGAGTGGCTACATTGTCTTAGATGGAAAGATTCTGTTTGATGGTCAAAAAGGTATTTTCGTCCCGCGTGAACAACGATCAGTGGGGGCCGTTTTACAATATGACAACACTAATTCACATGAAACGGTCTTGGCTAATTTGACTGATACTTTTAACCGTACTCTAAAGGCGCGGCGACTGTTTAATTTGGAATATTTGATCGGCTTATTAGAGTTAGGCGCTATCCTCAATTATCGTATTGAATTACTGTCCACGGGAGAGCGGCAACGAGTAGCATTAGCCCGCTCTTTATTAAAAGCCCCTAAGTTATTACTTTTAGATGAAACCTTCGCGGCGATTGGTAATGAATTTAGAATACAACTACTGCCTATTCTGAAGCGCTTACAGTTTGAAATGGGCTTGCCAGTCATGTATGCCAGCCAATCCTTAGGCGAAATATTAGAATTAACTGATCTACTGATTGTTCTTGAGCAGGGCAAGATTCAGCACAGAGGCACTTTACTGGAAGTCGCTAGGCATAAAAATATGTTGAGGTACTTGGGTATTCGTCAAATTGATAATGTACTGCCAGTCACTATGCGTAGTCATGATATCAGCGCAGGATATAGTTTAGCCGATAGTTTTGGCACGCCGCTGGTATTACCGTTGCGACCGCATTTAACCATAGGTAGCCAAACTCAGGTGTCAATTTGTTCTGATGATATCGCACTGTCTCGGCACTATCTGAATGGAATCTCCATCCAGAATCAAATTAAAGGCCGGATATGTGCACTTATTCCAAATGGCGAAAGCTTAATTGTGCAAGTGGATTGCGGTGCTACATTATTAGCCGATATTACGCCAGGTGCTTGTCGCGATATGGAGTTAAAAGAGGGTGACGATATTCATTGTCTTATTAAAACCCGTGCCATCAATTTTATCGCCGAGCGCGACGCTATTCCAGCTAATCGGATATTTCATCGAGGGGATGGGCATTACTCGCTAGATTATTCTCAACTGCATAGTACGATATAGTTTCAGCGATGAGATCAAGTGAACCTCATCGCTGATCAGGGTTGTGACTAAAGCTTACTGGCGCCAGTGTGTATGATGGTTCCGACGTGTTCACCCCGCAATGCAGCCGTCAAGCGACCTGGGACAAGGCCGTTTATGATCTGGACATGCTCAATATGCCGCGCAGTAGTCATTACATCCAGTAATTCTCGATCAAATGGCAAGGCATTTTGATGATTCAGCACCTCTGCCGCAGTCGCTTCACTGATAAATTGCGCTTGATCGCCATCTGACGAATTTGGGTCATCGGAATACAAGCCATCAACATCTTCAACAATTGTTAAGCCTGCTGCACCCAGTGCATCAGCTAGTAAAAAGGCCCCTGTATCCGCTCGGTGTGATGGAATACGCGAGGTAGGAAATTCATGATGATGATACGGTGGAAAGGCACTGCCCACTACTGCACGAGTAGCGGCAAGATGGATAGCCAGTTGGCTGGCAATAGTCGGATGCTCTACATAAGAGACGCCTTCTGAGGCCAGAAGTGAGGCGAGGATATGCCCATTTTGGCCTGCTTCACTCGCGCCTAAGGTCGCTAAAGATCCAACGGGTAAACCTAAATCTAGCCCTACGCCATACACATGTCTGGCTCGAATACCTGCGCCAGTTAAAATCAGTAAACGATGTTCAGGTAGCAGCTTTCGAATTTCTTCAACAATCGGCAGAATAGCTTCAGCGCCACGATCCATAATAGAGCGCCCACCGATCTTCACAACTTGTAACCAAGGCAGTAGACGGATAGGTCGTCCACCTGCAATAGGGCGCGTCAGGTCGCCGTCTAAGAGTGTTTGGCGTGCTAGGGGGGAGGCAATGTGTTTTATAGTGTTATTTGTCATGTCGTTAACTCTCAACTCGCAGTGATAATAGTACCGACATGCTCACCAGCGAGCGCGCGGGTCAGATTGCCAGGGACAAGACCATTGATAATCTGTACTTGCGGAATATGTTTAGCCGTCTTGAGTAAATCCAGCACGGGGAATTCAAGAATGGAGTCTTGTAAGCCTTTGGCTTTCATTTCTTCAACGGATATTTTAGGAATAAAGTTAACATGTTTGGTCGTTTTTGGATTGCCTGTGTACAGGCCGTCTTCATCCTTTACATAAATCATAGCCTTACAACCGAACTGCTCGGCAAGTAGGAAACAACCAGCATCGGTGCGATAAGGCGGAATAACGCCACTAGCGGGTGGACGCATCCACAGTCCATACGGCGGCATACCGCTAAAAACAACGGCATTCACTTCAGCCAGATAGAGTGGTACTGCGGATAGTCCAGCACCATCAACGGCAGAAATTCCGTGTTTAGCTAACAGTTGCCCCAACATGGCGGCGTTTTGATCGGCGACAGAAGCCCCTAATTGTGAGAGCACTCCGGCGGGTAAATTCAGCCCAGCCGCAATAGAATAAAGATGTCTAGCCCGCGTGCCAGCACCGGTGCCGATTAGCAGCTTATGCGCTTTCCGAGCTGACACAATTTCGTCAATCAAGGGATAAACCGCAGAACGGCCACGATCAATAATGCTCTGTCCCCCGATTTTAATGACTGTTGCATCGGGTAGGATACGAAAATCAGCTGCTGCCGACGCAGCGGCTTGAAGTTGACTATCAGAAAGCGATCGTTGCATGAGGAGCTCTTCTAGCTCAGCAGTGGTATGGGACATGGGGATTCCTATTTGTGATATTTAGGTAAGTACACCTTAGAATAAACCTATCGCTTCGTCAATACAGGTTGAATGTGTTTGTGTTATTTCGGCTAGTTTAACCTTTGCATTGACTAAGGTATTCCAAGAATAGGTCCAAATGATAGCCAGCAGAGTTCTCATATTTCTTTCGTTACTTTAATTTAAGGTTGATTTTAAATGCTCGTATTTTGTTAGCGTAGCCGTAATACGCATTGTTTTCGAAGTTAAGTGACTAATGCTAGCACACCTTGTGCCATTACGAAAATAGGGCGCAAATACTGGGTTTTTACTTCCGTGAGAAGCCTAAACTGTAAGAAATACGACAGCGTTATGTTTTAAATAATACAACGATGTAAGATTCAAGACATTGTGAGGATGCTAGTTTATTTCTTTAAACGTGCCTTTTTAGCTGTTTTAGCTAGTTGAAGTTTAGCGTCTTGAGGAATCCAATCATTAAGAAATATTATTCTATCTATAATAGTGGTTTATTAAAGTTTATGGATATTATATAGAGTTTTAGGCATAAAAAAACCCCATGCCGGAGCTATGGGGTTTTTTGTACGCATTAAATAACAGGGATTATTTGGCGTATTTTTTCATAAACTTATCAACGCGACCTGCAGTATCAACTACGCGTTGTTTACCAGTAAAGAAAGGATGGCAAGAAGAACATACTTCGACTTGCAAGTCTTTTGCTAAAACAGAACCGGTGATGAATGAGTTACCGCAACCACAGGTAACAGTAATTTGTTTATATTCTGGATGAATTTCTGGTTTCATAGTACTTACACATTACCCACAAAGAGATTACTACTGTATTAAAGATCAAAGTATAATACTAATTTTATTAGTCTTTGGCAAGTTTTGTTGGTCTTATGCGCATAATTACTTTAAATGCAAACGGTATTCGCTCCGCAGAAAAGAAAGGTTTTTACCTTTGGATGCACCAACAAAACGCCGATGTGGTCTGTATTCAAGAAACAAAGGCCCAATTTCATCAATTGGATGACGCGGCTTTTAATCCAGAAGGTTATCAGTGTTTTTATCATGACGCCGAGAAAAAAGGTTATAGCGGTGTTGCTATTTATAGTAAAACTCAGCCAGATAACATTATTTATGGCTTAGGTATTGAAGATATAGACAGTGAAGGTCGCTATATTGAAGCCCAATTCGGTGATTTAAGCGTCATTTCTTTATATCTCCCTTCGGGTTCATCCAGTGAAGAACGTCAAAACTATAAATTTAGTTTTCTTGAACGGTTTATGGGCACTTTACAAAGCTTTGCCGATAGTAATCGACGCTACATCATTTGTGGGGACTGGAATATCGCTCACAAAGAGATTGATTTAAAAAACTGGCGGGGTAATAAAAAGAATTCGGGCTTTTTGCCTGAAGAACGTGCTTGGTTAGATCAATTGTTTGCAGAAGGGCTGTGGTTCGATGCTTTTAGATTAGTCAATCAAGAAGCAGATCAATACACTTGGTGGTCTAATAGAGGCCAAGCATGGGCTAAAAATGTCGGTTGGCGGATAGATTATCAGATTATTAGTACGCAGCTTAAAGATAAGGTAGTCTCAACATCAATTTACAAAGATGAACGTTTTTCTGATCATGCGCCCTTGATTATTGATTACGCTTTATAGGGTCGTTCCAAGGTGCGACTTTTAGTAGCAACAACATGCCGGGTATGGCGATTAGGAAACAAAATATAAAAAATGTTTGCCAGCCAACGTATTCCACAAGGTAACCGGTGGTTGCATTCGCAAAAGTACGGGGAATTGCGGATAGACTACTAAATAAAGCAAATTGGGTTGCTGTATAAAGTGGGTTGGTTGTATGGGCTATAAAGGCAACAAACGCGGTGGTACCCAGTCCAACACAGAGTGCTTCGACACTAATTGCAATCGCTAAGGCGGGTAGGTTATGTCCTAGGGTTGCCAAACCGTAGAATCCCAAAATAGCTAGCATTTGCAATAAGCCAAAAAGCCATAAAGCGCGATTAATACCTAGCTTCATCATCCAAAAACCACCGAGTAATCCACCTATCACATTAGGCCATAAACCGGCATTTTTTGCGATTAAACCAATTTCTGTTTTGGTAAAGCCTAAGTCCAGATAAAACGGTGTGGCAAGCGCAGTGGCCATGCTATCACCCAATTTATAGAAAAAAATAAAAGCTAAAATTAAGCCGGCTGATTTTAAACCATTACGATTAATAAACTCTTGAAACGGTTCTATAACGGCAGCTTTTAAGGTTTTGGGTACACCATTAACTAATTTTGGCTCGCTTATCAATAAAGTCATGGCAATACCGGGCAGTATAAACAATGAGGTAATTATAAATACCTGGTTCCAGGGTAAGTGATCAGCCAAAATGAGAGATAAGGAGCCGGGTATCAGTCCAGCAATCTTATAGGCGTTGACATGAATAGAGTTACCTAGACCTAACTCTGAGTCACTCAGTAGCTCGCGTCGATACGCGTCTAAAACGATATCTTGTGAGGCACTAAAAAAAGCCAATAGCCCAGCCAGTGCAATAATTAAGCCTATGCTTAGGGTGGGGTCTATATAGCCGAATACTGGGACTGTCAGCAATAGCGCCAGTTGCGAAATAATCAACCAGCCTCGTCGACGTCCTAATGGTGGGCTGAAGCGATCAAAAAAGGGTGCCCAAATAAACTTCCAGGTAAAGGGTAATTGAATCAGAGCAAACAAGCCGATGGCTTTTAGGTCTACGCCTGCAGTCCTTAACCAAGCAGGAATTAGAGAGATTAGAATATAAAGTGGTAAGCCTGAACTAAATCCGGTTAATACGCAGATTAGCATTCGTTTATTGAACAATAATTGCCTAAAATTCGGGTTTTCTTTCACACAAGGCTTTATAGAATGATATTTATGGACGTGGGGAATATTAAAACAAAAGATTTAAAAAAAGCGCCGTTCATTATAAACGGCGCTTTTAAGACTAATTAACCATTAATTAAATAGTGCACAAAGATACTACCCGCATAACCTGCAGCAATGGCAGGTGTCCATTTTAGATGGCTGAAGAAAGTATATTTATGATTAGATTGACCCATTAAAGCCACACCAGCCGCAGAACCCACTGATAATAATGAACCACCAACACCCGCAGTTAATGTCACTAATAACCATTGATAAAGATCCATATCAAGGTTCATGTTTAATACCGCAAACATAACAGGAATGTTATCAACGATTGCAGAAATAACACCCACTAAAATGTTAGCAGTAGTCGCACCCAGGCCGTCATACATAGCACCAGATAATAGTTCTAAGTAACCGACATAACCTAAACCACCTACCGCGAAAACCACACCGAAGAAGAATAATAAAGTATCCCATTCTGCTTCTTTAACTTTGTTAAAAATATCAAAACCCGCTTCACCTTCAGCACGTTGATATTTTTTCAAATAGTAACCGTAGAACATCAATACAGATAAACCTACCATCATGCCCATAAATGGAGGTAGATGTAACATTTGTTTAAAGCTAACCGCAGTAACAATAGTTAATAAGAACAAGCCACAGATCACTAAACCGCCGTGCTTCAACTGAACTGCTTCTTCGTTAGTTGATTTGGGTTGTTCATCGGGTACTGCAAAATACATAATGGCAGCAGGTACCGCATAGTTAACTAAAGAAGGCACAAACAATTTGAAGAAATCAAAGAATTCAGCGTAACCTGCTTGCCAAACCATTAAAGTAGTGATGTCACCGAATGGACAGAAAGCACCACCTGCGTTAGCAGCGATTACTAAGTTTACGAAACCGATACTGATGAATTTTTCATTATCAGAACCTACCGCTAATACCACAGCGCCTACTAATAAAGCGGCTGTTAGGTTGTCAGCAACGGCTGATAAGAAGAAAGTAATAATACCTGTGATTAAAAACAATTTACGATAGCCGAATTGTTTTCTTACCATCCAAGAGCGAAGAGCTTCAAATACATTACGCTCAGACATTGAGTTAATGTAAGTCATAGCGACTAACAAAAATAACAATAATTCAGCGTATTCTTTTAAGTTGTATTCAAATGCTTCGTGTACGGCTTCAACAGAAACACCTTTTTGGGCAGCTAATATGGCAGCGTGAGCCCAAATAATACCAGCAGCAAGAATAACGGGTTTAGATTTACGCATGTGCGTAAACTCTTCGGTCATTACGAAACCATAAGCCACTATGAAAATAAGCACAGTGTATATACCACGCTCAGTTCCCGTTAACCCAAGGCTTTCAAAGCCACTTGCCATAGCTATTTGTGGTACCAGTAACACTGATAACAAAATTATTAAAAATCGCACGAAAAACTCCCCCTACTTAGATAGTTATAAAATGTAATAAATTCTGCCGATAATAATATCATCAACTAATAAATTTTGTCATTTTATGACGCACAGTATATTATTAACAAAATTGCTGACTCGCCCCAAAGAACTAATCATTTCTCAACCATGTATCAATATACCGAAAACGACCAAACCCTCATCGATGAACGCGTAGCCCAGTTTAAGCGTCAAACTGAAAATTATTTCAAAGGCGAATTAACCGAAGATGAATACCGTGCTTTACGCCTAAGAAATGGGGTTTATATCCAGACTCATGCGCCCTTGTTACGTGTAGCAGGGCCTTACGGCTTACTCAATTCTAAACAAGTGCGTAAATTAGCGCATATCGCGCGTACTTATGACAAAAACTATTGTCATTTTACTACCCGTCAAAATATTCAATTTAATTGGCCTAAGTTAGAGTTAGTGCCTGAGATCTTAGCGGAATTAGCCACTGTCCAAATGCATGCTATTCAAACCAGTGGTAATTGTATGCGTAATACCACCTCTGATCATTTAGCGGGTGTGGCGGTGGATGAGATTGCGGATCCCCGGCCGTATTGCGAGATTATTCGTCAATGGACAACTTTACATCCTGAGTTTGATTATTTACCGCGTAAATTTAAGATTGCTGTGAGTGGTGCGCTTAACGATAGAGCGGCGACACAGTTTCATGATATCGGCTTGCATCTAGTTAAAAATGCAGAAGGTGAAGTTGGCTTTAAGGTATTTGTCGGCGGGGGCTTAGGTCGTACGCCTATAATTGGCTTAGTGATTAAACCGTTCTTGGAACAAAAACATTTATTGTCTTACTTAGAAGCTATTTTACGTATTTATAACTTATTTGGCCGTCGAGATAATAAATATAAAGCGCGTATTAAAATTCTGGTTAAAGAAACCGGATTAGACAAGTTTACTAAATTAGTTGATGCTGAATGGGAATACCTTCGTGCTGACAATGAACTGAGTGCAGAGCGGGTTGAAGCAATGCAGGCTCATTTTGCTTCCCCTGCTTACGATGTAAAAGCCGATAGCGACACGACCTTTGCGGAACATAAAGCGAACGATAAGGCCTTTGCAACCTGGTTAGCACACAATACCGCTGAGCATAAAGTGCCTGGCTATTCTGCCGTATTTATTTCTTTAAAAGCCCCTGATATGCCTCCTGGTGATATTACCGATGTGCAATTAGATGCGGTTGCTGATTTGGCTGATGAGTATAGTTTTGGAGAAGTGCGAGCCACTCATCGACAAAACTTGATTTTAGCGGATGTTAAGCAAGCTGATTTATATACGGTTTGGCAAAAATTAGCCGCTCTACAATTAGCGACCCCTAATATAGGTACTGCAACTGACATGATCTGTTGCCCAGGCTTAGACTTTTGTTCACTAGCCAATGCCGGCTCTATTGGTGTTGCTAAAGAAATTAACGAAGCCTTAGATGATTTAGATTATATCCATGATATTGGTGATTTAAAAATCAATATGTCAGGCTGTATGAATGGCTGTGCGCACCAAAGTGTAGGGCATATCGGTATTTTAGGTGTCGATAAAAAAGGGGCTGAATGGTATCAAATTACCTTAGGTGGATCTTCAGAAAATAATGCGGCTATTGGAGAGCGTTTAGGGCCAGCAGTAGCAAAGCATGAAATTACTGAGGCTATTACGACCATTTTAGATGTGTATATCAAAAATCGTTTAGAAGACGAAACTTTTTTAGCCGCCGTTAATCGTTTAGGCATTACCCCATTTAAAGAGCGAGTTTATGCAAATAATTAAAGACACCACTATCGTAAATAATAGCTGGAAATTTATTGCTGATGATGAAGATTTAAGCGCTGGTGATATAACGGTTTCACTCGCTAGATGGCAGCAAGACCGTGAAGCATTAATCGCCCATAGTGGAAACGTCGGGCTACGCTTAAAATCAAATGATAACGTGGCCGATTTTGCTGATGATTTGGCACATATTAAATTAATCGAATTAAACTTTGCTGACTTTGCTGATGGACGCTCATTTTCACAAGCATGGTTATTACGAGGCCGATTTAATTATCAAGACGAAATTAGAGCGGTAGGGCATTATTTACCTGAGCAAGTGTTTTATCTGTCTAGGGTCGGTGTCAATGCTTATGCAACTGATAAACCGACAGACTTGGCGCTTATCATGAATAATTTAAATGACTTTACGGTTAAGTATCAAGCATCAATCAACTAAGTGATAAACTAGCTCAACAGCTAAAGGAATTGAATGTACTTTCAAGGAGAAAAAAAATCCATCGTTCGTCGCCTTGTTAAAACCCACACCGAATTACCTGATCATATACACCCCTTATTAGCGAGATTATTCCTCGCTAGAGGGGTCGCATCAGAAATAGATCTTGATAGAACTTTAGCAAAAATCCCTTCGCCGTGGCTTTTATCAGGCATGGATACGATGGTGAACCACCTTATCGTTGCCGTTAAAGAGCAACAACGTATAAGTATTGTGGCTGATTTTGATGCGGATGGCGCTACCAGTTGTGCCTTAGCCATTAAAGGTTTGCAACTATTAGGAGCAGGGCTAGTAACGTTTGTCGTACCTAATCGGTTTGAATATGGTTATGGGCTAACGCCAGAAATCGTAGAACTAGTTAAACACCAAAATCCGCAAGTCATCATAACGGTAGATAACGGGATATCCAGTATTGAAGGCGTAGCCGTAGCCAACGCTGCGGGTATTAAAGTCTTAATTACCGATCATCATTTACCAGGCGAACAATTACCCGATGCCGCTGCTATTGTAAATCCCAATCTGATGGGGGATAAATTCCCCAATAAATCACTGGCTGGGGTAGGCGTGATGTTTTATGTGCTAATGGCCTTACGCAGTAAATTAAGGGAGATAAAGTGGTTTGAACTAAAAAAAATCCCTGAACCCAATTTAGCGCAATTATTAGATTATGTGGCCTTAGGTACGGTTGCCGATGTGGTGTCATTAGAACAAACCAATCGGGCGTTAGTACACCAGGGCATTTTAAGAATTCGTAATAATCAATGTCATGCGGGCATAAATGCGTTGATTGAAGTGGCAGGTAAAAATAGCCAAAATATTGTCGCAACAGATTTGGGTTTTTTTATAGGGCCACGGTTAAATGCAGCGGGCCGGATGGATGATATGTCCTTAGGTATTCAATGTTTATTGACTGATGATCCCGCTCAAGCTCGATTAATTGCCTTAAAACTGGATGGTTTTAACGAAGAGCGTAAAGAAGTGGAAGCGACTATGAAGCAGGAGGCTATGCTTTTAATCAATGACATGAAGCATTTTGATAAAAGCCATTTGCCCGCAGGTCTGTGTATTTATGATGCCAACTGGCATCAAGGTGTGATTGGTATTTTAGCTTCGCGCATTAAAGATCAATTGCATCGACCAGTGATTGCTTTTGCGCCTGCAGGTGCCGATATTATTAAAGGTTCAGCACGTTCTATCGTGGGCGTGCATGTTCGGGACGTACTTAGTGATATTGCCGCCGCTTATCCTAAATTACTCAGTAAATTTGGTGGTCATGCAATGGCAGCCGGATTAACTATTAGTATGCATGATTATCCTACATTTGCCTTAGCGTTTGACGAGATGGTTACCAAACGTTTAGATGGTGTTGATTTGGAGCAAAAAATTCTCAGTGATGGTGAGTTAACAGAGGCAGAAACCACCTTAGAAATAGCTGAGTTAATCCAAAATGGCGCCACTTGGGGTCAAGACTTTCCAGAGCCTGTCTTTGATGGGGTGTTTGATGTTATCCAGGTTAGAATTGTTGGACAAAGACACTTAAAGTTTGTGTTACGTAGACCCAATGCACACACTATGGTGGATGCTATTGCCTTTTTTGCTGATAAACCAGAGCACTGGTTAGGTTTAAGGCAAATCAGAGCCGCTTACAAATTAGATATTAATGAATACAAAGGGAATAGAAGCGTCCAGTTTATCGTGCATTACTTCGAAAAGTTGGCGTAAAAAAAGGGCGGATTAACCGCCCTTTTAATGGGGTCAACGTCCTTATTTCTTAGCAGGCTCTGCTACTTTTTCAACTTCAACTTTTTCTGCAACTACTTTACCGTCTTTGTCTTTGACTACTTCATCAACAACGACTTCTTCAGCGACTACTTTACCGTCTTTATCTTTAACTTCACCAACAGCTACTTCTTCAGTAACTGTATCGCCTTTTGCAGCAGGAGCAGGGGCTTCAGCTTTAGCTGGCTCTTCTGTTAACGGTACTAAGATCTCAACTTTTGCAGATTTACGTAAACCTTCTACGAAGTCCTGAACTTTTTTACGTTGTAAATAAGGTAATAATTGTTCTTTAACGGCTTCTAATGGAGGAGGCGTTTGGGCGCGAGAATCTTCTCTTAAAATGATGTGATAACCGAATTGAGTTTGTACAGGTGTGGCAGTGTATTTACCTTTTTCTAATTTAACCACGGCTTCAGAGAAAGGTGCAACCATTTGAGAGGCTACAAACCAACCTAAATCACCACCGTTTTGAGATTCTTTAGCATCTAAGGAATTTTTATTGGCTAATTTAGCAAAATCGCCACCTTTATCTAATTCAGCAATAATTTTTTTCGCTTCATCTTCAGTTTTAACTAAAATGTGACGAGCTTTATATTCAGTGCCGTTTTCACCCGCTACTTTAGCGTCATATTCAGCTTTAACTTCAGCATCAGTTACTGGATTTGATTTAATAAAGTTTTGCACGTCTGCTTGCGTTAATAGCGTTTTTTTAGCACTATCTAATTGAGCTAAGATTTCAGCAGATTTGTCTAATTGTTTTTTGCTGGCGTCTTGAATCAATAATTCACGTTGAATTAATTCTTCAACTAATTTTTCTTTTGGAAATTTTTGACCGTGTGCACGCTCACCGATTTCTTTTTCTAAATCAGCTAACGTTGATTTAGCAATGTAAACACCGTTTACTTCAGCGATAGCATCAGCTTTAGCCACTGCCGGAGCAGCAGGAGTACCTGATTGTTGATTACACGCAGTGATTAATGCAGTACCAACAACAAGTAATGGGATAATCTTTTTTTTCATTTATAAACTTCCTTTAGTTTCTTCAGAGGGTGATAGAGCATTGATGCCTAAGGCATGAATTTCTTGTTTCATAAGATCGCCAAGGGCTTTGTAGATAAGTTGATGCCTTTGGACTAATGACTTATCTTCAAAAGCTGCCGAGACGATTGTAACATGATAATGACCGCCGCCACTTCTGGCACCCGCATGACCAGCATGAGCAGCACTATTATCGATTATTTCTAATAAATCGGGATTGAATGATTCATTTAAAAGTTTTTTAATTTGTTCAGATGTCATTGTGGAAATACCTTTTTAAATGGTTTAACGGTTACTTTAGCATAAACCCCTTGTTCTATATAGGGGTCAGCATCCGCCCAAGCTTGAGCAGCGGCTAAATCACTAAATTCTGCAACGATTAAACTACCCGTAAACCCCGCTTCTGCCGGATTATCACTATCAATCGCAGGATGAGGGCCAGCAATGATCAATCGTCCCGCATCTTGTAAATCTTGTAAACGGACAACATGAGCGGGTCTTGCGGCTACTCTTTTCGATAAACTGTTTGGCACATCTTCACTAATAATTGCGTATAACATTATTTTTTTTCATCTGGAATATATTTATAGATCAAGGCCATTTGTACCACCATAAATACCACCATTAACGCTGGTGCTATAAAGGTTTTAAACGTTACCCAATCATCGGTATTAAAGTTGAACATGACGTAAACGTTTATAAATCCAACGCTAATAAAGAAGCTTGCCCAACTAAAATTTAAACGACTCCAGATGGGTTTAGGTAATGTCAGGTTCTGAGACATCATTCGCTCTATAAAAGTTCGCTCACCGATAAAATGACTGCTTAAAAAAGCTAAACCAAATAACCATTCAATAATTGAGAACTTCCATTTTAGGTATTGTTCATCATGTAAATAGATGGTTGCGCCGCCAAAAACCACGACTAAACCTAGTGTGATTAATTGCATGGTTTCAACTTTACCGTGCTTAAACCAGGCATATAAGACTTGTATAAAAGTAGCTGCAATAATGACGCCGGTAGCGATATAAATATCGAAAGCCTTATAAGCGATGAAAAATAAGATGATTGGGAAAAACTCTAGCAGTTGTTTCATGAAGGACTGTTAAATAAGAGGGCTAATGGTAGTGTGGGTATATTTAACTGATATTATGGCTTACTTTTAATTACATTGTTATTAAGCTAAAGTAATTTGATAAGAGTCAGAAAATAAACAGAAACGGATATTAAGTTTGATTAAAAACGGTATTGTAAGTTTAATTGCAGCTATTGTACACGGTCTAAGTAAGGTTTCTGCTAAAATACAAGGCTTTAGTACAATTGAAATAGGAAACACACCTTATGGTTGAAGTAGAAGCTGCCGCATTTAGACGATTAGTGAGCCACTTACAAGCGCATACTGAAGTGCAAAATTTAGATTTAATGTTATTAGCTGATTTTTGTCGAAATTGCTTGGCAAAGTGGTACGTGACTGGTGCTGCAGAGCAGGGCATCGAAATGGATTATGAACAAGCCAGAGAAATAATCTACGGCATGCCTTACAGCGAATGGAAAGAAAAACACCAATTGGACGCCAGTCCAGAACAATTAGCCGCCCTAGAAGCTAAACAAACTGCCAGAAGGCATCAGGAGTGGGTAAGCGCACTGTCCGGGGATATGGAAAATGAAGCGAGGTGATGTTTGGTGGGTTGAGTTTGATCCTTCGCTAGATAGTGAAATACGTAAAACTCGCCTAATAAAAACCAAAATCGGTACGTTAACTAAGGCTGATATGGCAGGTGTTGAGCAGGCTATTTTAGTGCAATTAGGAATGCCAAAATAGAATCATACCAAGTCGAACAAGCTCGCGACTTTGATAAATAATTACTTTCGACCCTTATTTTGTGAATCACTGCTTCTGATTGTTTTGATCATTGATAACACTTTCATACCCTCATAGCCTGCCTAGCTGCTTGAGCAAGAAACCCTGAGCGAGTCGCGCCATGTGCTTTGGCATAATTATCAATTTCACTAACCAAGCTTTGCGGTAAAGAAATATTTAATCGTATTGGCTTGGTGTCCAGTTTTGATATATCGACATCAATTAACAACCAAACACCTTCAGTGTATTCGGAATTATTGACTAAATCTTCTAACGCAGAAGGTTTTGGCAAAGTCAAATACTGCCCCTCGCACCATAACTCAATCGCTTCTTGAACCATCTTAGGTAAATCTTGCCAATCGTCAGCCGCCGAAAAACAGCCGGGAAAGTCAGGGATTGTAACTCCGTGAGCATGAGTCTTGTCGCCTAAGTGTACATAAACGGGATATAACATAATAAACTCCTTACCAGTTCCAACCAGCTTGTCTATAAATATTACGTAAAGTGCCAATAGGAATATCTTTACGTGGATGAGGAACAACGACATGCCAAGGCTTATCTGGATGGGTAAATTTTTCATGATCCCCTTTACCGCCCGATAGTAACCAGCCTTCATTATTTAATCGTTTGATGATGTCTTTACTGTTCATGCTTGATATTATACACACAATTACACAACAGAAAATGACGCAGTGAGTTTAAAGTTTTCTAAAGAATATTTAAGTTCATCAGAAGTCATCAAACTTATTGAAGTATTGCTATTATGTTTTAATAAAAAACATAATGTGAAATGAGTCTTCAGCAACAGTGCTTTTCAGGCATTGACTTTATTCGTGTTAAAATACGCTATACGTGTAAGATGCTTGGAGATGACGGTGCATAAAAAAATGACAATTACCTTGGATGAAGCGGTTTAGGCTACCCACTTAAAGCGGGACAGTTATTAAAAACAGAGGGTTATGAATAACACGATCTTTAGCCTTTCTAGGAAGAGGGAGTTCCCCCATCTCATTAACTAACCATGAGAGCAAGTCAGGAAACTCCCTATCAAAAAAA
>CAIQNQ010000165.1 GCA_903873165.1 uncultured Methylococcaceae bacterium
CAGTCATGACTTTATTGAAACATTCTCCAGGTTCTTTAGGTTTAGTTGTGCCCTGGCATAGCTTATTAATATTGGTTTGTTCCCATTGGGTGTGACCGTTACTGTCCCAAGTGATCTTGTCTTGAATATGTTTAGCGCAATCCAATTCATGTTCGTTTGCTATGACTGGACTGGTATAGGCTGCTGCTACTAAACCTAAAACACTGATAGTTTTTAAGGCGTTTTTTTGATTGATTGTGTACATTCTCTTCTCCTAGGCATTATTAAAATTTTGATTTATAAAGCAAAATTAACCAACTTCTCAGTCAGTTGATCCCCACCAACAACGTACCGTCAAAAAAATAAAATACAACAATTAATTCAAATTTAATTGTGTTTTACTAAATCTCTTCATTAACTATATCGCTAAAGATACGCTAGATGAGTGGGATTTACTTCTTAAAAAATGAAGAACTTAAATCGGACTTCACCGCAGAGGACAATCCGAACGGTTTTCTTTTGAGTGAACATATTTGGCTTCCGTATTAAAAGAAACTCAGGTCGCGCGAAAGAAACTACTTTCGGTCGTAAAGCAACTACTCCTGCCTGAGCGGAATTACAAAAGGGAGTAAAGCAATTACTCTTATTTTAGTATTTGCAAATTTAAAATTAAACAGTCAGAATCCATTTAAATCCGACATTGTTAACGTCAAATAATTGATGTATTTTTCAGTGCTATAATCCTGCAACGATGATGCCGGTCTATCCAGCTTGGCTTTAGATTCAGTCCTATAAATCAACCGTAAAGATGACTAAAAAAAGAAAGCTTATTACCTTCGATTGGGCCATAAAACGCTTGTTGCGCAGTAAAGCCAACTTTGGCATCTTGGAAGGGTTTTTAACTGAACTGCTTAAAGAAGATATCACGATCTTAGATGTGCTGGAAAGTGAAAGCAATAAAGACTATAAACTCGATAAATTTAATCGTGTTGATCTAAAAGTACGCAATAGCAAGCAAGAAATTATCATCATTGAAATACAATATGATCGGGAATATGACTACTTGCAGCGCATTTTTTATGGGGTTTCAAAAACGGCCATGGAACATCTAGGCGAAAATGAGTCCTATTCTGGTATCACCAAAGTTATTTCCATCAACATTCTCTATTTTGACCTCGGTAGCGGTACTGATTATATCTACAAAGGCACGACCCGCTTCGTGGGCTTACATAATAATGATCTTTTGGAACTCAACGCTAAACAAAAACAACTGTTTAAAAAGGATAGCGTAGAAGCCCTTTACCCCGAATATTATCTGATTAAAATAAACCGCTTTAATGATATCGCTAAAGATACCTTGGATGAATGGATTTACTTCTTAAAAAATGAAGAAATTAAACCAGACTTCACCGCTAAAGGCTTAAAAGAAGCCGAAGAAAAATTTAGCATTATGAAGCTACCAGAAGATGAACAAAAAGCATATGAAGCTTATCAAGACGATTTGCATTACCAAGCGAGTATGTTTGAATCCTCTTTTGGCGATGGTTATTATGAGGGTGAGGTGATAGGGATAGAAAAAGCAAGCAGAAATATTGCCCTAAACTTAGCTAAAGAAGGCGCAACCGTTGAGATAATCGCTAAGGTGACAGGTTTGTCAGAATTGGATGTTAAACAAATTTTAAGCGAGTTAGACCAAGCCCGAACATAAATAATCGTAAATATTGCGGACGATACAGAGAGAAGGATTGTTCCAACAGATACAATGCGGTCTTAAAAGCTTACGACTTTGCCGCCCCTGGCTTTTCTGTCCCTTTCTCTGCTGATTTCGCCTTATCTACTTTATCAGCCGTTTTTTTATCACCCTCAAGCACTTCTACCGTCTCACCTTCTACTAATAAATCGGATGGACTAGCCACCAGTAAATGATTAGCATCAATGCCATCAATAATCTCTACCTCACGCCCAAAATCTCGGCCTAATTTTACCGGTCTAAAGGCAATATGTTTTTCTGCATCCACTGTCACTACATGCGTTCCAGCTTGGTCAACGACTAAAGTATTCGCAGGTATTACTATTGGTACTGTTTTACTATTAAGCGGCTACCCACTTAAAGCGGGACAGTTATTAAAAACAGAGGGTTATGAATAACACGATCTTTAGCCTTTCTAGGAAGAGGGAGTTCCCCCATCTCATTAACTAACCATGAGAGCAAGTCAGGAAACTCCCTATCAAAAAA
>CAIQNQ010000166.1 GCA_903873165.1 uncultured Methylococcaceae bacterium
GGCTCCTGGGGTACAGCAATCGCTTTATTGGCAGCCAGAAATGGCTGCCAAACTTTGCTTTGGGGACATAATGCCAGCCACGTTGCCAGCATCGCCTTAGATCGAGAAAATAAACGCTATTTACCCGATTATCCGTTTCCAGACAATATTTCCCTAACGGCTGATTTAAAAGAAGTCGCCCAGTTTAGTGCTGTTATTTTAGTAAGCGTACCGAGTCACGCCTTTAAAAATACCCTAACTGAACTAAAATCCCATCTTTCAGAAGCTGATATAAAAAAAATTGCTTGGGCAACCAAAGGCTTTAATCCAGATGATGGTTATCTGCTGCATGACGTCGTCGCCAATATTTTTGGCGCAGAAACGCCGGCGGCTATTCTTTCTGGGCCGACTTTTGCCAATGAAGTAGCTGCAAAATTACCAACCGCTATCACCATTGCCTCTGCGCAACCCGAATTTGCTACGTATTTGAGTAGCCTATTACACAGTGAAATCTTTAGAACTTACACCAGTTCTGATGTGATTGGTGTCGAAGTCGGTGGGGCGATAAAAAATGTCTTGGCGATTGCCGCTGGCATTGCAGATGGTCTAGGATTTGGTGCCAACACACGGGCAGCATTGATTACTCGTGGCCTTAATGAAATTATTAAACTAGGCATTCAATTAGGTGGCAAGCCAGAAACGTTTATGGGCTTAGCTGGCTTAGGGGATTTAATTTTAACCTGTACCGATAATCAATCCAGAAACAGACGTTTTGGCTTGGCATTAGGCTTGGGTAAAGATATTCAACTCGCTAAACAAGAAATTGGTCAAGAAATAGAAGGCATCTCTGCGGCAAAGGAAACCTACTTACTGGCCAAGAAATATCAAGTTGACATGCCAATTACCGAACAAACCTATAAAGTATTATACGAAAACTTATCACCTTTAACTGCCGTGCAAAATCTATTGGGTCGTGAACAAAAGGCAGAGTCTTAACTTAGGCCTCTCAATCTTGTTCGTATTTACGTCGAATCGCTTCTTCCCTGGCATCATTTATTTCTCGCATTACGCTTTTAACATCGGCTTTTTTCGAACTACTTTCAAATTTGCCGGTTAACTCCGTATCAATGGTTAGATTACCGCTTTGATAATGCTTCCAAATTTCTTTACCGTAATGGGTATCCAGTAACTCAGGCGCAAACCGACCAAAATAATTCGCCATATTATTCACATCCCGCTCCAACATCACCGCAGCATTATTATTGGCAGCGGCATCAACGGCTTGCGGTAAATCAATAATGACGGGACCATTAGCATCGACCAAGACATTAAACTCTGACAAATCCCCATGAACAATCCCTGCACACAGCATACGCACCACATCTTTTATTAACTGACTATGATAATCTCTCGCTTCTTCGGCTGTAAAAACCAAGTCATTGAGTCTGGGTGCCGCAGCACCATCAACATCAGTAACCAGTTCCATCAACAACACACCTTCCACAAAATTATACGGCTTAGGCACGCGCACACCCGCCGCCGCCAAGCGATATAAGGCATCAACTTCCGCATTTTGCCAAACTTCTTCTTGTTGTTGCCGACCAAAGCGACTGTTTTTTTGCATCGCTCTCGCTTGACGCGTATTTCTAACTTTACGACCTTCTTGATATAAGGCTTGCTTATGAAAGCCACGTTGATTAGCTTCTTTATACACCTTGGCACACCGGACTTCACCTTCTGATACGACCACATAAACAGCCGCTTCTTTACCACTTTTTAAGGGTCTAAGTACTTCATCTACGAGGCCATCACGTACTAATGGCTCAAGACTTTTAGGGGTTTTCATTGTTATCCTCTAATCCATAACACACGATGGAAATTTAAAACCTAAACAGCTCGTATAATTATACGATAACTTAATATAAACTATTATAAAAAATTAATAAAGCCCCTTAGTTATGCCGAATCTATGCAGAACACCCAGAGCAGCCGCTCTGCCTGTCGCAAAACAAGCGGTTAACAAATAACCACCCGTTGGCGCATCCCAGTTTAACATTTCACCCGCACAAAATACGCCAGGCAAAGCCTTAAGCATTAAATGTTCATCAAGAGCCTCAAAAGCCACCCCACCCGCACTACTAATCGCCTCGGCAATCGGCCTAGGTGATGCTAATCGAAGCGGTAAACTTTTAATGGCTGCACTTAACTTTTCAGACGATATTAAATCAGCAGGAGACAATACTTCACGCAGTAAGGCGGTTTTTATACTATCAAACCCTAATTGTTTACGTAAATAATTGGCGAAGGATGACTTGCCGCGCGGTTTCGATAACTTAACGGCTACGGCTTGCACTGACAATTGCGGCAACAAATCGACATAAATCATCACATAACCCAAGCGTTCAATATCCTCGATTAAGCCATGAGAAAAACCGTAGATTAAGCCGCCTTCAATGCCGGTTTCAGTCACCATCAGCTCACCTTGTTTGGTGTTAAGCTGCCCTGTCGCACTGAGGTAAGATAAACCGACTGACTTTAAGGGCGTGCCGGCAAACTTGGTTTTAAAATATGCAGACCAATGCACATCAAAGCCACAATTAGAGGGTTTTAAAGGCGCAACGTCTACTCCAGCATTCGCGAGGTAAGCAGTCCATGCCCCCGTTGAACCTAATTTTGGCCAACTTGCCCCGCCTAAAGCTAAGACAACCGCATCGAATTCTTGGCTGATATTTCCTGCGGGGCTTGTAAAATCCAACGACCAATTCTTCTCTAAACGCCAAGCTTGCCAATAATGGCGCATGTGAAATTTTACGCCCGCAGCACGCAATCTATGTAACCAGCTTCTTAATAAAGGTGCCGCTTTCATTTCGACAGGAAACACGCGCCCAGAAGTTCCGATAAACGTGCTTATGCCTAAATCATTCAGCCATTGGCGTAAATCGGTAGGGGAAAAATCCTGAATATACCCTGCCAGTTGTTCCCCACCCTGACTATAACGCGACATAAAATCGGGCAAGTCTTCGGCATGGGTAATATTCATGCCCCCCTTGCCAGCCATCAAAAACTTTCTCCCGACTGAAGGCATCGCATCAAAAACATCGACATCCACTGCGGCATGACTTAAGATTTCTGCCGCCATTAATCCTGCGGGGCCAGCGCCAATAACAGCGACTCTGAGATTATGGTGTGACATTGATAGGTTTTAACATAGGTTATTGGGGTGAGAATTGAATAAGGAATGGGTGCAGCGAGTGCGGCTAGTTTATTAATAGCCGAATGATCACTCCGCTATGTGTATTATCAATTTAGTCTGGAAAACTCACGTCTCCCAAGGATGAGCATTTTTATCACCTACCCAAAACGGCGGCTATGTTAGTTTTTGCTGATATGGTCAGTTTTTTTGGCCGATGACCGGATTTTATGTCGTTGCCGACCTTGTCTAGGCCAGCCCAATTGCCTATTCCACAATTCAGTTCTACGTTTAGATCAGGCAAAATTATAACCGATTTACTGAATTTAAAGTTTCAAATAAGCGTTCTTAAGATTCATCTGCGCTATTCCATGTTTAAGATGCGATACCCTGAGAGTGCCATTGACATACCATAATACACGGCCTTTATCCGAGGATTCCTTTACGCCACCCAAGGCCAGGGATGTTGCTTGCCTGACCTTGTATGCAAGTTCTGCCTGTTCGCTTACGGCAGGTTAGATTTAGGATGCTGTATCCGAAGGTTCTTATGCGCCATCCAAGGTTTCGGAAGCTTTATCCTAAACCTCTCCTACTCCATCCGAGGTTTCGGAAGCTTCATCCTAAACCTCTCCTGCTCCATCCGAGGTTTCGGAAGCTTCATCCTAAACCTCTCCTGCTCCATCCAAGGTTTCGGAAGCTTCATCCTAAACCTCTCCTCCCCCATCCAAGGTTTCGGAAACTGCATCCTAAACTTGGTTTGCCCCTGTATTTAGGCAAAAATCAGCACAACAATCTATACAAACCATTGAATAATATAATATTAAAATAATAAACATTATAAATAGTGCTTTAATCTCATAAAGGACTATACTCCTTTCAGCGGTAACACTTAAGATCAACCGACTGTTGCCGTGATTTTGAATATGATTTCAAACTAATCACGCCCATTTTGTGGGCCTATCGAGGGATTTATGAAACAAAAAGCACTGATCAACTGTAGTAACCTGAAAGACAATGAATTAATTAATTATGCGCAAAATATTTTCAGTAAACTGACTGGCAATACCAGCTTTTTAACCCCACAACCTACTTTACAAGCTCTCCAAGGCCTTATTACCGCCTATAGTGCCGCTTTCGTCAAAGCCATTGATGGCAATAAGGCCGACACAGCCAACAAAAACGCCACGCGCTTATCGCTAGAAACTGCCCTAAGCACTTTAGCAAATTACGTTAATTTAACCGCCAATTATGATTTAGTTAAACTAGAAAGCTCAGGCTTTACGATCTCTAAACTACCCGAATCAGTCGGAATTTTAGACGCCCCTAATTTAAAAATCGACTACGGCAACAACTCAGGTGAAGTCAATTATGAAATCACTAGCACACCCAATGCTTCGGGATATATTATTCTGTATACGCCCCTACCCGCTCCCGCAGACAATAGCCTCTGGCGCAGTAAAACCGTTTCAGCCTCCAAAGGCACAATTACCAATCTCCCTCACGAAACCAAATTAATATTTAAAGCCGCAGCAACCAGCTCCGAAGCCAATAAAATGGGGCAATACAACTTTTCTAACCCCGTTGAAAGATTAGTACCTTAATTTTGATGCACTAGCAGTTTGTTGGTGAGGTGTTAGTGCAATAACTCAGTGTATATCGATAAGGTTTGGGTAATCACCTGTTGCTCTGCGTAACTCTGCTCAACTATGTTACGGCCTTGTTTACCCATTTTTTCTCTCAGTGCAGGATCGTTAATTAATTGACTCAAGGCATTAGCCAACTCGGCAACATTTTGGGGCGGCACCAACAAGCCATTCACACCCTGCTTAACCAGCTCTCGACACCCCGGCATATCAGTAGTGACAATAGCCCGTTGACTTGCCGACGCTTCTATTAAAATCCGTGGTACACCTTCACCATAAAACGTAGGTAACACCACGATGTTGGCTTGAGCGATTAAATCGGGCATATTTTTTACGGTGCCTAACCAATTAATTAGGCCCTCGCTATGCCATTGCTCTAAGACACTTTCAGGAATTGCACTCATGGTTGCATGATCCATTATGCCCGCTACCTGCACTTCAACACTTAATCCTTGGGCCCGTAACAATTTAGTCGCTTCAACCAAATCCCCTAAACCCTTATCCCAAAGTAATCTGGCGGCAAATAAAATAATAGTCTTATCCGTAAGTGGTTCAGCTACCGCTTTATATATTTCAGTATTAACACCTGCGCCTAAAATCAACACCGCTTCGTCTGCTGCACATAATTTTGTATTAACAAAGTAATGTAAATCTTCACTATTTTCAAAGATGATCCTGCGTCTATTTTGACCCGATTTTAATGCTTTATAAATGAGTCTGATAAAGGGCTTTATCAGTTTAATGACTACAGATTGACCGGAAAATACCGTGCCTGTCCCTGTAATACTTAACACAAAGGGAAAATTAAAAAGATACGCAATTAATCCAGTATAGATGTTAGGTTTAATGGTAATGGCATGCACAATATCGGGGCCAATACTGCGTAAATGACCATAAAGCTGATAAGCCGCTTTAAAATTATTAAAGGGATTGATAGATTTACGATCAACTGTCCAGGTATGACAAATAAACCCCAGCTCTCTCAAGTGGAGTAAAAGTGTGTCATCAGTAAAATCCATAATCAAATGCACTACAAAACCCGTTTTTTGAGTTGCTAGAGCACGTTGCAACCAATGTAGATCAAAATACCAATCGACATTGATGATGTAAACGAAAGTAAGCGGGGAAAAATTGTTCGAATGTTTTTGGGTACTCATGATCTTATTAACAGTCTTGTACAAAGACAGCGCTTACATAACTTAAACAATGAAAAAACCGCTGCTACGCAATATAAAATTAAATTAATTTGCTTTGCTTGGTATAAGCAATAAAAATTATTCAGTTCCCCTTTTTCCATCTGCCATAAATGGGCACTCAATCCACCTGCCCCATATAAAGGTTTATAAACATAAGCGAGAGGACTATCAATATAAACAACTAAATACCCAGAAAAGATTATTTGTAGCCATAAATAAAAATCTTCGGCGTAACGCTTACCGGCTTTAAACCTAAACGGGATATCTCTTTTAATCATCACCGTTGAAGTGGTGCTAAACCTGTTTTTAAAAAGCATAGCAATCGGCTTTACCAGGTAAAATGCATGGGTATCCTTTGAATAGGACTCAGCTGCATCGTGTTCATTCCTATAAACTAAACAGCGATGACCAGAAAGAACAATATCTTTATTATTGAGCATAATTTTATACTGAGCAGCCAATTTACTCGGAATCCAAGTATCGTCCGAATCAAGGAAAGCTATATAAGTCTGAGTCGCCATTTCCCAGCCTGCATTACGGGCACTGGCTGCACCTTGATTCTCAGCGAGTGTAAGCACTTTTATCCAATCAGGATTCTGTTGTGCAAGCTCGTGTAAAACCGCTAAGGTATCATCATCACTAGCATCATCTACTAAAATGACTTCGGCTGGCTTTTGAGTTTGATTGCTAACAGATTGAACAGCCCGCTGAATAGTTGATGCACAACGATAACAAGGGATAATAACTGAAACTGGCGCGATGGCTATATTTGTCATTCTGTGAGCGTCCAATGTGGCGGTAATCCCATTAACCGCCGACCAAAATCTAATGCTTTACGCGTATACTTTTCACCTAGCAATCGCCATAAAACCATACGTATATAAACCCTGCCTATCGCCAGCAACCACCTTACACTTGGCAAGCCTAATTTATGCTTTTGTTGAGACCGTCTAAACTCATACAATACAAGCAATGAATTTTCAGTATAGCTACTAATACCTCCTTGCCTCATACCCGCTATAATCAGATCTGGGATGAAGATCGCATCTGCCGTTTTTAATTCCCTTAGCAATAACTCGTAATCACCCGTGATCCGAAATGACTCATCGAAATACCCTTGTTTTTTAAATAAACTCTTTCGATGCATGACACCCTGATGAGGAAGACTCATTTTTTGTTTAAATTTTTGCTTTATCTTATGCCACGGTTCACCTGATAAATAAAGTTCTTCATCATTAGCACCTAGCAACATAACTTGCCCATAAGCAACATTAACCTCGGCCGGCATCATTTCCAGTTGCTGACTCATCTGCTCTAAAACTTGCGTATTCCAAAAATAATCATCCGCACCTAAAAAGCAAACCCATTCACCTTCTGCTTTTAATAAGCCTTTATTCCATGCGTTATAAATGCCTTTATCTGGCTCAGAAATCCAATAACTAATGACCTGTTCTTTGGCTTTTAATAACGCAACAGTGCCGTCAGTAGATCCACCGTCTATGATGATAAGTTGCTTATTTAAGTAGGTTTGCTGACTAACACTTTCAATACATTGCTGTATGGTTTTTGAACCGTTAAAAACGGCAACAATAATTGTAAAAAAAATATTGGATGGATTAGTCATTTTGGGATCAAAAATATATTTTAATTCTTAAATTCATGAATCGCACGTTTATAGACTTCCATATATTGTGGCACAACGACCTCATCTGACCACAGACTGACAGCTCGTTGCCTAGCTTGAAAAGATAGTTTTGCATGACGATCCTTATCTGCCAAAACCCATAAAATTCCTTTAGCTAAATCGTTAACACTAAATGCCTCTGCCAAATAACCTGTGTGTTTGTGTTCTACAACATCCGTTAATCCAGTTGTATTGAATGCAACAACAGGACATCCGCACGCTTGTGCTTCCGTTGCCGTTTGAGGTAAATTTTCCTGTCTTGAAGACACTACCGTGACATCAACAGCACTATACAATATTGAAAGTGTTATGTCGTCATTCAAATGTCCCAACCAATGTATGGGTAGTCCTAAACATGGCGGACTCTCTGGCTCGCTTTGACCAAAAATAACACAGTGCACGTCGGGCTTTTCAATCGAAATATGCTGCAATGCGGATTGCAATAAATCCCAACCTTTGCGAGGATCTTTACCACCACCGATAGCACCAAACAATACCAATGTGACTGTTTGTGGTAAACCAAATAACTCTCTAGATATTTCCTTAGACCATGGCTGATATTGTCTAGTGTCTAATGGATTGGGAATAACAGTGACAGACCAATCATGCATTAACTTACTACTTCGAACACAATCAGCCAACCATTGACTCGGGGTAACAATTTGCATCGGACTTCGCCAGGCATTTAATTTACGTTTCCATACCCATCGATCAATATCTAAACCTCCATGTCCATCAGGACGATTATCTGGATAATACCCCATGCGCCAACGTGCTTTCATATCATCATCTGCATAATGCTCTGCGCCACAAAATGCCCACATATCATGAAGCGTTAATACTATAGGCTTACGTAATCGCGCTATATCTTCAATAGATAAAAACTCCATATTTATCCAATGCAAATTTAATACATCAGTATCAGAATTATTAATCTTACTAATTAAACCTGAAGGCAAAATTGCAGGTGAATGCAGTATAGGATTAGATGATTTCTGAAGTCGCATCAACTTAGCTCCAATAGCAGGTCTTATCATCCATAAAACTTGACTAAGCTTACCTTTAAAACTATCCACCATTGAAAAATCAGATCCCTTAACTCCAACACTCATACGGTTTTGAATATCACTCCCCAAAAACGCTTTATGTAATCTAGTGGCAGCACGAGATGCTCCACCAATAGTATCGGAATTAGAAAGTATTAACGATTTCATTTTATAATCAATAAATAACTTATACTACCCAATTAAAGCCGAACTTTATTAATGATCGGCCCCAAAAACTTTGCGATACTTTCAACGAATTTAAAGATGATATAGTTACTGTTTCCAGTTCGCCGAAAAACCATTGCATGACTAACATTTTCCACTTTTCCAACAAACTCCAGCCCTGCCCCTTTCATTACCCATCTAAACGTATGTCTAAGGTAAAAAGTTGATGGTAAATGACACTTAATAACGGGATAAAAACAATTTGCAAAAATAAGGTAGCCACCTACTTTAGTAGCGGACACCAACTTATTTACCAATTCAATTGGGCTTTCTACATGCTCAAGAACGTCTTGCGCAATTACACAGTCATATTGATTTTCAAAGTCGTTTTTATATTTAATTTGACCATCATTCTTTAATCTTTCCATACCTAACGTTGAAGGATAAGGCTCCACGATATGAATTTTTATTTTTGAATCGGTTTCAACCAATCGCTGTGCTAACTCACCGAAACCACCGCCATAATCTGCAATACTCTTAACACCTAAGCGACTGACAAACAATGCAATAGAATTTCTATGCTGAATGGAATCAGGATCAGTTGCTGTGAAGACGCCGTTTACGACCCATATAGGGTGTGAATAAAAATCACCTATCGACTGGCCCTCCAAAGAAGCTTGGTTATCAAGACCTAAAGTATCCCAAATGCGATCCATTTCTTGCCAAATCCAAATTACCGATGGACGCGCCATCTTTGCAATACCCTTTAAATATGCAATATCACTAGGTGATAAAATGTCTAAAGGCAACGAGACACCCCAAAGCAAGATATCTTTTGTAATTTTTTGATTATCTGCCAAGGAAACTCCTAACTATTCTTGTCAATTTGTTTTTTACTCGCAAAGAAAACGACCGCAAAAATACCCGCTTAAAAGCACGATCATCCAAGGTTTTATTACAGATCACCCCAAGTGGGTGCTTAATAGGAAAGCTTAGAGCCTCTAAAGGTAAATTTGCTACATCAATTTCAACAATCGTATGGGTTGCATCAGCACCAAAACCGATATTGGAAATCAGATTCTGACTTGGCAGAATTGTTAATCTACCCTGCAACCAGCATGCAAATGTCCACTGATAATCCCAACAAGAATTTAGCTCACCGCTATAAACACGATCAAAAATATCAGTCCAATATTGGGCCTCTTTTCTATTGGAAACAATATCGTAAATCAAACCTTCATCTTTCACTTTTGGCCAATGCGCTAACTTAAGATCATGATTATTTTGCCAGCGATCCCGCCAAGTAGCCCAGCCCCAAATATGAGTGTAACGAGAATAGTAATAGCTGTCATCATTGCGCCGATATCCAAACTGAAAATTATCACCACTGATCATAGCGATGCGCTGGTCATATCGATAACGCTCAAGTAACTCTTGGCAATATCTAAAAAAGGTTGCATCGGGTAAGCAATCATCTTCAAGAATAATGGCTTCTTCTACTTGCTTAAACACCCAATCGATACCAGTGGCAGGGCGAATTTTACAACCTAGATTAACGTCAGAGTAATGGGTTAGCACTTCGCAATCCCAATCTACCCGATCAATAATTGCTCGAGTTGCAGTTACTTTTTCAGCCTCACCCACTATACCAATTCTGGCTCCATCAGCCACAACCAGTAATCTAGTAGGCTTAGCTTTTGCAATCTCCGCAAAAACCCGTTCTGTCGTATTAGGACGATTAAATATAATAAATGCAACAGGGGTAACTAATTTAAACTCCTTCATAAACAATTAGTTCTTTAGTTATAAGACCTAAGAGGCTTGAGCAAAGGAAGCTAGCACCACCAGTTATTAATATAAGTTTCATGAAATATTTATTTAATAAGTTATATAAAATCTATGAATATCTTTGAAAGAGCTTAGCTTAAATTAATATGAAAAAACAGATCTGGTTATTCGGAAAAAATTCAAATAGGTACGCCTAAACAGAATATTCATTACATAAGAAGCTAAAGCCTGAGAAATTACAGTTGCAATCGCAGCGCCATAAATTCCATATTTAGGTATTAAAAATAAGTTTAATATAACATTAATTATCGCACCAACTACAGTATTGATGGTTAAGTGTCGTTGCAATCCTTCACTGATAAACCATTTCGAACTAGCTACACCAATAAACACAAAAACACCCGCCCAAATATGTATCGTTAACACTTGACCCGCTCCTCTATAATCTTCACCATATAAAAGTATCACCAGCCAATTGCTCAAAAAAGTCATAGGCAAGGCAATTATTATCGCTAACCAAATCATAAATGTATATAAACGCTGTAATCTTTTATAATACAATTCGTCACTTATTTTTTTAGCATTCACAATTGATGGGAATAGTGACGTAGATATAATTACAGGAATAAAATACCAAACCTCACTCAATCTAACTGCGGCTGAAAAAAGCCCTAGTTCACTTTCTCCCAACATTTGTTTAATCATAATCTGATCTATTCGCATATAGACCATAATAATTAATCCATTAAAAACTAGTGACCAACTTTCTTTAAGCAATTGCTTAGCAATTGACTTATTAAAACACCTATAAAAACTACCTAGCTTTTGAAATCGATAGGCAATATACAAAGAAAGGGATAGTGTGACTTGATCTACTAAAGTAATTAATACGAAATAAATTAACTCGCCCCCTGTAAAAATAAAATATAGTTTAAATAATGATGAAATAAATAGTTGCGTCATTTTACAGATCGACACAAATTTAGAAAGTACTTTCGACTGAAAGTAAAAATCAATCACTTCGAAGGATTGGAATATAGCTCCGCTGGCAATAATCAATATATATAAGTTGGTAAGAGAATCGCTAGTGGTTAATTGCATGGCAATGGCAACAATGCCGAGCATCAATAAAGCCCCTATCAGCTTTAACCAAAAAGCAGTACCTAGATAAACATCGCGTAGCTCTGGTTCTTTAACTAAATCACGTACCACAATGCCATCTAACCCTAATTTGGCGATACTACTAAATAATGACGCGAAAGCAATGGCGTAACTAAATACCCCAAATTGTTCGGACCCTAAATAACGCGCGACCCAGATCCCTACCAATAGACCCGCCACCATACGTAATATTTGTTCTGCGAACATCCATGAGGTATTGGCAAAATAGCGGCGAAATCCCTGATGGGTTTTAGCTGTATAGGTAAGGTGTTTTAGACGTTTTATCAAAGGAAATGGAGTAATTTATTAATAGTTCAGCAATAATAATGCAAAAGTAGAAATACTATTATATTGAAATAGGTTCTCGTAAAAAGTCTACGATAAATTGATAATCTTCTTGTACTATTAAAATAAATACCAAGGTCATATCAACGTTCATAGAGTCATGGTCAAAACAGTTAAGCATCACACTGATTCCAATACTGTCATTTTAAATACTCAGGCAACTCTTTACCCAATTCAAGTAGCGGGTAAGACTCTTTTAATTGCTTGTTAATAGTGCCTAAAATATCATATAAGCCATTCACTGACTCTAACGCGACATTAAAATGAGCGACATTTTTATCTGGATCATCAGGATAATCATGCGCAAATTTGTTGCGAATATTCCTAATCTCCTGCCAATGTTCAACGCTGTCAATATAACCCAACTTTTCTAACCTATTAAGCTTATCCAGCATGGGTCGATCTTCATATTGTTCGGTTAAATAGTTTAAGATCGCCGGAAACAAACGACCACCCATCGTATCCTGCAGTTTTGTATACCGTAAAATAAACTGATCTATAGCCTGTATTTGCTCATCCGTTAGGTTTACATAAGTTTTTTCAGTTAATGGCAGAAATGTGCGGATAGACCGCATTGCATGAAAAAGATGATAAATATGCCGTTCGCATTCTCGCCATGCATCTTGTAATAAGATTAAGGGTTTATCATTATTCATAACCGAACACCTGTTTGTTTGGCAATAGTAAAAATGGGGGGCGTATATTTACGACTTGGATAATCAACTAATACGTCTATTCTTTGCTCGCCCAGTTTCATTTGCAATTTCGTCAACAAAGCTAATTCAGATCGTACGATCGTAGTTACGTCTAACTCTTTAGTTTCTATTAGTAGATCAATGTCTCCACCTCGTTTATTGTCATCTACCCTTGAACCAAACA
>CAIQNQ010000167.1 GCA_903873165.1 uncultured Methylococcaceae bacterium
AAAAACATGGGCGCACCGTCTTTAAAAAAAGACAGCCAATAAGAAAACCACACCACTAAAATGCCACTAATAAACACATCATAAACAATAACGTGCTGCCATTTTTTAACTAAACTAATTAAAAAACTGACTCCAGCTATTCCTAAACTGATATACATTAATAAAGGTATTTGTAAGACTTCTTTAAACGCACCCTCTTCTTGGGCAAAAAAACTAATCAATAAATTGATAACTATAAACAAGGGCATAATTGACGATAAAAAACAGTTGAAATATAAATTTAATAATACCCTTATTGGTTGTTCAGTCAATTGATTTATAAACAACCAGCAAAACCTATTAAATAATTCGGTATAAATTACCGCTCAATATTCCTCACTTGGCGCATTAACACTTGATTAGCAGTTTGTGCTTAAATATACACTTGTAAAAATACAAACCCACCGCTTAAATCATCAACTGAAATATGAAAATTACTCGACTTTTTTTGTTTTTACTTATTGTAATTAGTTTAAATGGCTTCATTTTTTACGTCAGTAATTTACCGCAATATGCCGGATCAGATGTACCCGAAGGTAAAATCAATAGTTTTTCTTATGCACCCTTTCGAGAAGGCCAAAGCCCTTTAACAAAAGTGTACCCTACAGAAGCTCAAATTGATGATGACTTAAAGCTTTTATCCAGCAAAACCCACTATATCAGAACCTATTCAAGCATGGATGGCATGGAGTCTGTGCCGTCAACTGCACGTAAGTACGGCTTAAAAGTTATTCAAGGCGCCTGGTTAAGCAGTACCGAAAAAAATAATGCGGCAGAAATAGCCCAAGTTATAAAACTGGCGAATGAAAACCCAGATGTTATCACCCGAGTTATTGTGGGTAATGAAGTACTTTTAAGAGGCGAATTAAAAGTTGATAAATTAATCGGCTACATCCGCCAAGTTAAACAAGCCATTAAACAACCGGTTTCTTACGCTGACGTTTGGTCTTTTTACCTACGCTACCCACAAATAGCAAATGAACTAGACTACTATACGGTACATATCTTGCCCTACTGGGAAGATGAACCGCTTCACATTGATGAAACAGTGGCTCGGGTTGAAGAAAACTATAAAAAAATCCGTGATGCCTTTCCAGAAAAACCTATCTTAATAGGTGAATCAGGCTGGCCTAGTGCCGGAAGACAAAGAGGTGGCGCTATCCCTAGTGTCTTAAATGAAGCAAAATTCATCCGTTCTCTTGTGCAATTATCCAATAAAAATGGCTTTGACTACAACGTGGTAGAAGCATTTAATCAGCCCTGGAAAAGTAAATTAGAGGGAGTAGTCGGAGCTAACTGGGGCGTTTATTCAGCCGATCGTGAACGAGTATTTCCCTTAACAGGTGATGTAGTAGAAAATACAAATTGGCCGCATTGTTTAGTATTTGTAGGATTGATTTCTTTTGCACTAATAGCCGCTCGTTACAAATCCATTTTAAATCTATCGCCACTCAAGCAGTTTGTCATTGTCGCCTTTACCCAAATTCTAACAGCCTTACTAGCTAGTCAAATCAATCAAGGCTGGTACACCAGTTATGAAGGCATTCAACGCATTCAAGTGATATTTATCGGCAGTTTAAGTTTTATTCTAGAACTACTCTTACTACAACACACATTAAATTTGCTCAGCAACCAACTTAAAGAAGTAACAGGCGTCTGGATACGCTATATATTTATGGCATTTGTAGCGATTGCGCTTTATAAATCTCAATCGTTGGCAATGAGTGGGCGCTATCTTAGCTTTCCGTATCCTGCAACCTATATACCGGTAGTAGGCATCATTGGCTTTATGCTAATCCGTTTTTTCAAAAATGCTTGCAATACAAGCACCGCACTGCAATTTAATGATTTATTGGGCTACCATGTCATTTCGACTAAACGCATGAATACCATCAGTCATGTTTTGATTGCCGTAGGCATTTCTTTAATACTAATAGAAGCGATTATTGTCTTACAAAGTGGAAATTATAATACCGGCTACCCTAACTTATGGGAAAGGCTATTTGAGGTTTTTATAGTCACCATCAATTACAATCAGCTACTCGGCTGTGCGCTGTTAATGGCAGCTATTGTTATTAAAATTCCACTGCGTATTACGGCGGTCTTATTAGTATTTATGGCACTTGAAATTATTATTGGCGAATCTATCGCTTATATTATCTTGCACGATTTTATAACGAGCTATCCAAACTTACCACAAAGAATATTAATGGGTTTTTACTACACCATTAGCAATGGTCAATTATTGCTATGGATTAGTAGCGTAATCATTTTGGCAATTACCTTATGGGATTATCAAGAAGATCAGCGCAATCCATCCTGCCTAATTAATGGCAGATAACTATCTATTCGTTTATGGTACTTTAAGAAGAGCCTGTCAGCATCCGCTTTTTAAGGTACTTGATGGTCAGGCTGAATTTGTTTCAGAAGCCATTTTTCAGGGCATTCTGTATCTGCTTGATAACTACCCTGGTGTTATAGAATCTTCAGAATCAAGCGATATTGTGTATGGAGAAGTCTACTATCTGAACGATGTCAACAGGGTGCTTTCTGCTTTAGACGACTATGAAGAATGTTCCTTAGCGTTTCCAACACCCACAGAATATCAACGGTGCAAATGCTTCGTAAAGCTAAATAACCAGCAGATCATTGAGACTTGGATATACCTTTATAATCGACCTATCGGTAATTTACCTCGTATTAAGTCAGGTGATTTCTTAGACTTATCCTGATTATGAAACTAGCAGGTGCGCCATGCAACACTGCTAAATCGACTGTTTAATACTAGTTTCTAACTCTCGAATCACTTGATTTAACCCGATGACCCTTTTTTCTTCACTAATGTGCATACCCATAACATAAAAAATTGGCATCCAAAGTGGGTTCATTACAATCCCCCCCAATACAGATTTCCAAGTACGCATTAAATTTTTTAACGGGTTAAAACCATCGCCCAGGTCTTGAACTGGACTTTCTTTAAAGACTTTTATTAAAGGCTCTACAACTCTAACTTGTTGATAATCGAGTTGATGCATCGCTGTGGTGAATTGCTTTTGCATTTTGCGATAGTTGTTATTCGCTAAAATAGTGGTCACAGCAAATACAAATGCAACGGCAGGAAGTAAAACGAATGGCGGTGCAATCGGTGCTATTAAAGAAGAGAACATCGCCGTTGCCAGCCCTAACATTAAGATATCTTCACTTTTAGCCACATCATTATCAAGAGACTTCAAGATATTATTTACGTCAGGCTGATAGGAACAGTTTTCTACATCAATCTTTTTTAACATGACTAGACTCCCAGTAATAAACCGATATGAGTCTTTTTTACCCTTATTAACAAAAAAGTCAATAGTAAAAAACAAAAACTGTAATGTAAGGTTATTTATATCATGATTACGCTTATGTAAACACCTATTCACGGATACAACAGCGTCTCTACAAAAACATTAACACCCTAGCCTAAACAGCACCACTACCACGAAAACACCGACACATCAGCGAATACCCTGCGGCTTCCGCGATAGCATTCTGCTATTAACGAACACCTGGCTGTTAACCCGAAATCAGTGCCACATGCACATATTCAATACCCTTACTGCGAAATCAACACTGTTTCCACCAACTCAGTCAAACTCTGGCGAACACAGCGTTGCTTCCTCGCTTACCTAAAAAATTAAGCGGACACAGCGCACTATTGGCGAACACCATAATAAACTTGCACATGATCAGATGAATTAGTGTAAGCTCTAGCCCATATTCGAATTATTAATGTATTCGGATATCTTCAAGATCAATGAATCTTCCTATCGGCGAAATCAATCGCACTCTATAACCCTTACGTTTATTTGTAACTGCATCCCGCGTTATTTATTAAACCGCCGCGTGAGCAGTATTTCTAATTACTCCACAAAAAGGTCAGCACATGAGAAAGCCCAAAGTCGTCTTAGATTTCATAAGATTTTCTGTTCCCATTAAATATGAGTTTTATTTAAATATAACTGCAAAATTAACGGGAAACTCTTATTTCACAACACCTGATGTACCCATAGCGGATGCGGTACTGATACTTAATAAAGTTCAACTGGCTATGGTCGCCGCTGAAGATGGCGGTTACACTGCTAAATCTCATCTTAAAGATGTTATAAAAGAAGCGGATGCAATTTTTACGAGGTTGGCACATTATGTCGATAGATTGGCCAGTGCCGATGAAACCAAAATATTAAGCAGTGGTTTTCATGTATCAAAGCAACCGACTCCTGCTATTAAAGCCGCATTTGCCCTTTTATGTGGTCGCAATTTGGGGTCACTTATATTTACTGCAAAACAAATTCAACATGCTCGTGCTTGTATTTGGCAATTATTATTAATCACTGATAATCCATCTCAAGATGTCTATGTTACTGTAGCCACTACCACAGCTGCCACTTATGAACATGAAGGTCTATTGTCAGGCCGTTATTACAAAGGCAGAATGGCTTTTGTTACCCCTGAAGGAACTACTGACTTTTGCGAACCTATTACCATATTAGTACGGTAAGTTTAAAATTAAACGCTGTTGTGAGTGGATAATCGACGTTATTCACTCACTTTTTATGTAGTAGACACACGTATCTTTTAAAGCCTATGGTGACTTTATTTGAGTTTACTGGCTAACGACTGATAGACAACTATTTACCTGATTACCAAAGCTGGTCATCAAGTATCCCAACTTGGATGCAATTTTATGACAGGCCTTTGCGTAGTTCCCGGCGCCTTCTACACAGGTATCCGTTAAATTAGTTGCCGTATTTGCATAAGAGTAACTAGTTAAAAACATAAAATAAAAAATAATCAATGCAGTGGATAATTTCATTACTCAATCTCCTACCAGCTATTTATTAATCAATTTAATCTAACATTTAACACGCACTCTATTTAATATATTATTTATTTAGTTGCTTTCAAAAAAACAAGCTTTAATCATCACGAAACATAGCGTGTTAATCCGTTTATGTTGTTTCCAACATTCTGAAAAAATAACATATCACAACTAATAAAATAAACAAATCATATAACAAACAAGATGATAAAAGCTGAAAGTAATGTGGGTATTGCCGAATCGAATGTTTAAAGTGTGGTTTAACTTTCGCTCCAATTAATTTATTCTCGTCATTTGCTTTATTTCAAAAAGCGGTTAAATCTAATTTCGGAGATAGTGTTACAAGCAGGAAAATTGATTGGATTGGTATCTTACGTATCAATCCAATCAGTTCCTAATCTGTTAACCTTGAATATGTTTTTTCTTTGATAACTGGATAAAGCGTTGTAATAAAACTTCATTTCAATAACTTAAGTAAGGGTATGTATATGAAATTAGATTATCAGTATTCAGATGAGCAACTTGAGAAAATAAAAAACCAAGGTTTGATCTATGCCTGTGTCTGTCCTAGTCAAGTCAGTGAGCAAATTTTAAGTATTCGATCACTTTTAATGTATCAGGCTCAATGTCAAAAAGAAGTCGATGAAAGAACCATTAATACTCATAATCTTATTGTAGATGCCTCAGTGAAAGCACATGAAATTATGGAAAAATGTTTGCATGATATTTTAATTAGTGAGGGCTGGGATTTGGAAACCCTTAAAATGCCACAATATTTAAGAGATTTGATTGTTGAAAAATTATTGGATTGATTATTTTCTAGTTACAAGAAGGTGATTTTTGCGACATAAGTGACTCAATGGGTGGGTAAGCAAAAGACTTATGAGTTTTCGCCAAATGGATTTGTTTTTTCGTAGTGATTCACCTTCCAAAGAAGATTAGCTATCAACCAATTTCAAATGCAAATAATTAGGTAGATGTTGCTGATAAAAACCAAAATCTTTATCGTTAGTCAAAATTGAGACATTTAACCGCACAGCAACGGCACAGATTAATAAATCAATATGCGATCCCTGAACACCTTTTTGACGGCAGGATTTTTAGTTTGAAGTGCATGAGACCAAATGCAAGTGTCCACTAATACTTTCAAGACTTCCTGCCGTGTTTATAGTCATAATCAGGATCTGGATCAAACTGTCCAAATAGATCAACCATTTCCATTTGTTTACGACGAGAAATAAATTCTTTTAATGCGGTAACAACAGTATCTTCTTTGGTTTTAAAGTGTCCCACACTTAAGGCTTCATTAATTAAATCATCATCAATAGCAAGATTTGTCGTCATAGTTTATTCCCAGCAATTCCCAATTTAAAACCATATATTTTTCTAGGTATTTTTCTTCTGCCCATCCAGCATAAATGCCATGAAATGTTCCCAGCTATCAAACGGAATAACTTGAAGTAAAGTTCGCACTTGTTCAAAAAAGGTGCGTC
>CAIQNQ010000168.1 GCA_903873165.1 uncultured Methylococcaceae bacterium
AATCCTGCGGATAAGCTTAATCAATTAGCGACACTGGTTGACGATGTTTTTCAGCTAATACCCTCTGGTAAGCATATGAGTGGGAGAGATTTAGGGCGACTAGAGCCAACAGCTTCTTTAAAATACCGAAGTGCTGGATGAACTCCTATGAATTAGGCTGCCAAAAACTTGAACATCGAGTAATAATAACAATAATAAGGAATTAACAATGGATAAAGTATTTATGTTTGTGAAAGTTGCCGGCGCATTCTTTCTGTTTTATTGCATCACTGTATTTATGCCAATGACATTTACCTATTTTTCAAGTGGTGATGTTAGACCGTAACAATTTAAATGATTAAATGTGATTATGTTAAATAAAGCAGGTATCACTAAAGTGGGTTTAACCATCAGATCATACCCACCCTTAGATTTACAGCATATTTATCACACTAAAATCAAACTCATTAAATTAGATGATACTTTTAGCCTGAAGATCCGCATGGTAAGAAGATCTGACCATAGGTGCACTAGCAACTTGCTTAAATCCTAGCGCTAAAGCAAAAGCGCCATAATCATCAAATTGCTGCGGAGTAATATATTCGACTACGGGCAAATGCGCCTTGGTAGGTTGCAAATACTGACCCAAGGTAAGCATAGAACATCCATGCGACAACAAATCTTTCATCACCTGATGCACTTCTTCAGTCTTTTCACCCACGCCTAACATTAAACCTGATTTAGTAGGTGTTTGTGGATGACTCTGAGCATATTTAGCCAATAATTCCAATGATCCCTTATAATCAGCCCCGGGACGCACTTGTTTGTATAACCTAGGTACCGTTTCTAAATTATGATTAAACACATCACAAGGCTGTTCTACTAAGATAGCAACCGCTTTATCAATACGGCCTCTAAAATCGGGCACTAAAATTTCTATTTTAGTTTGCGGTGTTTGTTGACGAATTATTCTAATACATTCTGCAAAATGCCCTGCTCCACCATCTCTTAAATCATCACGATCTACGGAGGTAATCACCACATATTTAAGCGCCATTGACTTAATAGCATCAGCTAAATGCTGCGGCTCATTCGCATCTAAGGGCAAGGGTTTCCCATGCGCCACATCACAAAAAGGACAACGACGCGTACATAAATCCCCCATAATCATGAATGTCGCCGTGCCATGTTGAAAACATTCTGACAAATTTGGACAAGCGGCTTCTTCACAAACTGTATGTAATTTATTCTCTCGTAACAGATTTTTGATGCGAGTAATTTCATCACTCGCTGACAGTTTTACCCGTATCCAGTCCGGCTTACGTAATACTGTTTCTGCTGGCTCAACTTTAACGGGAATACGTGCTAATTTTTTAGCACTACGTTCGTGCGAATCAGGAGTTGATCTTGATGGAGCTTGATTGGTCATATTTACAGAGCCGAAGTGATAGCGTGAATAACTGAGTCAGCAAGCGATTTAGAACTGACTGTCACACCTAAATCAGCCAGTTGAGTCACTTTAAGATCCGAATAACCACAAGGATTAATAAAGTTAAAAGGCTGCAAATCCATCGCATTATTTAAACTTAAGCCATGATAACAACCTTGCTTTTTAATTCTTAAACCGATGGAACCAATTTTATGACCCTTAACATACACACCTGGTGCATCCGGCTTAGCAACTGCCTCAATTTTAAATTGAGCCAAAGTTTTGATCATAGCTTGTTCCAATAGCGTCACTAAAGAACGAGGATTTAATTTTAGACGCTGCACATCTAATAAGGTATAAATAACTAACTGCCCAGGTCCATGATAAGTAACTTGGCCACCTCGATCACAATTAACCACTGGAATATCGCCAATATTTAAAAGATGCTCGGACTTCCCATTTAAACCTAAAGTATAAACAGGATGATGTTCCACAATCCATATTTCATCATCAGTAGCTTCAGATCGTTGCTCGTTAAAACTTTTCATGGCAAGCCATGTCGTTTCATAGTCTTGCAAACCTAAATCAACTATTTTTATCATTAAAGTTCGTCAACTTAGCTAAGTAACAATCTTTTGAATTGCGTTTACAGAGCGACTAACACGTGTGGATGATCCGTTAAATCTTGATAAATAGCATCTAGCTGCTGCTTACTAGAAGCCTCTATTGTAATGGTTATGGCCATAAATTTACCGTCTTTACTGGGTCTAGATTTTACTGAGCCCTCACTAATATCTGATACATGACGGCGTACAATTTCGACTACTATTAAATCAAGTTCAATATCAGCCTTGCCCATCGCCTTGATAGGAAATTGACAAGGAAATTCAAAAAGGGTTTCTTCGGTCATAGTAAAGATTGCTTATAAGCTTGCAGAATAGTGTGCATAGTGTGCCAAACTGGGCCTGGCTTACCGTCACCAATCATTACGCCATCTAATTCCACAATAGGCACAATCTCTCTAGTTGAGCTAGTCACCCAAAGTTCAGAGGCTGATTGAATGTCTGCAAATAAAATCTTGTCTTCACTAAAAGCAATATTATTTTTTCTAGCTAAATCCAAAATCACATCCCGAGTGATGCCCGGTAAAATCTCATTAGTCTTAGGAGGCGTAATTAACACCCCATCAAACACAGCAAAAACATTACTGGCGGCACCTTCAACTAAGTAACCGTCTTTAACTAATAACGCCTCTGCACAGCCTTTATCGACTGCCGCTTGTCTATGCAAAATATTACCTAATAAGGTAATGGCTTTAATATTGCACAACTGCCAACGCGTATCATCCATAGAAATGGCTTTAACACCTACATTTAAACCCGCAAAAGGCACAATGTTAGAACACATAGCAAACACGGTTACAGGGACATTCTCTGGAAAGGCATGATCTCGTTTAGAAGCCGTACCACGCGTGATTTGCAAATAAATATATTGATCAAAATTAGCGTCTAGCAATGGCTCTAAAATAGCTTGCCATTCTAAACGGCTATGAGGGTTGGATAAGCGAATACCTGCTAAACTATTTTCTAAGCGCTGTAAGTGATCATCTAAATGAAATAAGTGCCCAGAATAAGATGGAATAACTTCATAAATACCATCACCAAACAAAAAACCGCGATCTAATACCGATACTTTTGCTTCTGGCAACGGCAAGTAATCGCCATTTAAATAAACTATTTTATTTTCCATCTTCAGATTTCTCTAACATCATCATCGCACTTTCTGACAAACGCTGAAATATATTGCCTTGCTCCACTGACTGCAAAGCAAGCAAGTTTTTCTCTTCAAGCACTTCATTATTAAGTGTTACTTTTACTGAACCTAACTTTGCACCCTCAACAATAGGGGCGGTTATTTTTTTATCGACTACAACTACCGCTTTTAAATCTTTATATAATCGACGCGGAACCGTCACATAAATATCTTCAGCCACACCTAATGAAACTGTTTTATTAGCACCTTTCCAAACCCTAGCTTCATTTAATGACTTCTTACCTTCATATAAACGATGTGATTCAAAAAATCTAAAACCATAATTTATCAACGTCTGATTTTCATTGGCTCTCGCGTTAGCATCTTTTGCGCCCATCACTACTGAAATAAGTCGCATATCTTCGCGCAAAGCAGAAGCTACTAAACAATACCCTGCATCATCAGTAAAGCCCGTTTTTACACCATCAACAGAATCATCACGCGACAATAATTTATTACGATTTTGTTGGGTAATCTTATTAAAAGTAAATTCTTTTTGTGAAAACCAAGGATAATATTGCGGAAATTCTTTAATTAATGCACTGGTTAATAGCGCTAAATCACGAGCAGTGGTGTAATGATCTGGCCCTGGCAAGCCATCACTATTTTTAAAATGGGTATTAATCATACCTAAGCGGAGCGCATGTTGATTCATCATCTCTGCAAAAGTCTCCTCATTACCTCCCACATGCTCAGCCAACGCCACACTGGCATCATTGCCTGACTGAATAATAACACCTTTGAGTAAATCTTCTATTTTGACTTGATTTCCCAACTCAACAAACATACGAGAACCCTCGGTTTTCCAAGCTCTCTCACTGATTGTAACAGTATCATCTAAATGTAAATGACCATTAGCCAGCTCATTAAAAATGACATAAACCGTCATTATTTTAGTCAAACTAGCCGGCGCCAATTTTGTATCAGCGTTATTTTCTGCTAACACTTTACCTGTATGAAAATCTTTAAGGATATAAGCGGATGCGGCAATGGTCGGTGCGGGTGGTGTTGATATTTCAACATTTTCTGCTTGAACCTGTGCATAGGAAAACAACAGGCCAAAAAGTAATACAAGGGTACATTTTCTCAACGGGGTCACACTCTTCGAAGTCAACAGTAAAAGAATATTCTTTTACATTGTAACACGCGAGTGCTGAGTTTGTTTTGCTTCAGTCACAAATTGAGTGTCGGTTATCCCAATTTCTGCAAGTTGCTGGTTAAGCTTATTGGCTTGTTTTGCACTATTAATTGGACCAATCTGCACTTTATATAAAGTATCTTGCTTATAAGTTGAAGCAAGTACATTAACCTCTAGTAAATTATAAGTTGCCAACTTATTCTTAAGCTTTAATGCGCCTATTTGTTGTCCAAAACTACCTACTTGTAAATAAACATGCTTCTCTTCTTTCGCGGCGATTTGTTGTATTTGGGGTAAAGCTTGACTGGGTGAAATTGTTTTAATTTCTATCGCGCCTAAGCCCTCTTGATCTAAATCCAAATTTTTTGCTGCTGCATAAGACAAATCTAATTCTCTATTACCAATATACGGGCCTCTATCATTAATCCTAACAATAATACTTCTATGGTTCTCAAGATTTGTCACACGAGCATAAGAAGGAATTGGTAGCGTTTTATGCGCAGCCGTCATAGCATTCATATCAAAAATCTCACCTGTTGCCGTTTTTTTACCGTGAAATCCTGGACCATACCATGAAGCAACACCATGTTTGACTTTGTTAACAATACTAGGAAACAGACTATCTTGTTGCGCAAGATCAGTTAACGTATCATTATCGGCAAGATGCAATATCGATGGTTGCTTAGCCAAAAAATTAGGGGGGTTATCAAGAGAAGAATAACTAAAAGAAGGTGGCTGCTGTAGAGCAAGATTAGAATTATTAAGATGCGCTTGTGAACAACCCGTTAGCGCAATAAATGCAGTAGTAAATAATAGTTTTTTCATGGGAACCCGCCTTTTTTATTTAAAATAGCCTGGCTTAATTGATATACAGCCATGGCATACAAAGGACTGTGGTTATATCGGGTAATGACATAGAAATTATCTAGGCCAGCCCAAAGTTCTTCACCACTCCCTTGTTCAGATGCCGCCTTTTCAAAGGACAACAACTTTACTTTTGTATCTAAAGGTAATGACCTCAATGTTTTTACGTTGATTAAGTCTAACTCTTCAACCCTTAAGTTTGGCTTAAGCCCCCCTGATAAATCTTTTTTGTACGTTTCCCCTACCGCAGAAACTGGAATCGCAATACCTTGCCCTGTCCGCCATTGGTGCTTTTTAAAATAGTTTGCCACACTCGCAATTGCATCTGCATTGTTATGCCAAATATCCCTCTGACCATCGCCATCATAATCGACCGCATAAGCTTGATAACTACTCGGCATAAACTGCGGAGTGCCCATTGCACCTGCATAAGAACCTAATGGTTCTGTTGGATTTATGCGCTCATCGCGGCATATCAATAAAAATTTTTCTAATTCTGAAGTGAAAAATTGACTACGAGGAGGATAAGAAAATGCCAGTGTTGCTAAAGCGTCAAGCACACGATAAGATCCCATTCGCTGACCATAAAGAGTCTCAACACCAAGGATAGCAACTATAATTTCCGCCGGCACCCCAGTTTGTTGTTGAACTGCGGATAAGGTACTTGCATTTTGTTGCCAAAACTTTACGCCACCCTCTATGCGTGCATCCGTTATAAAAATCTGTCGATATTTATACCAAGGCAACGCTTCAGCAGGTTTTGAGATTTTTTTGATGATATCTGATTTTATTTCAACCGAAGCCAATAATTGGGTCAAATCTTCTTGATTAAAATGCTGTGTTACCACCATTCTATTAATAAAATTACTTACAGCGACTGGATCACGGTCATTGTCTTTTAGTAAGCTAGAACAAGCTCCTAGATAAAGAGGCGCCAATAGAAACAAGCTTTTGGAACAGCGAAACCACCACCTCTTTTCAATAAACCAATTACCTTGGAAAAATGGCGTTAACTTCATACAAATTCATCTAAATTTTTTGTGCGTATGAATAGACATTAAAATACCAAAGCCCGATAGCAAGGTGACTATAGAAGTACCTCCATAACTAATTAAAGGCAAAGGGACTCCAACTACGGGCAAAACCCCAATTACCATGCCGATATTAACAAAGACATACACAAAAAATGTAAACGCCAAACTACTTGCTAAAAGCCGACTAAAAGTATCTTGAGTTTGTGAAGCAATATATAAACAGCGAGCAATAATTAACAAATACAAAGTCAACAAACCTAAGCAACCTAAAAGCCCAAACTCCTCGGCGAATACTGCAAATATGAAATCAGTCGAACTCTCTGGCAAAAATTCTAATTCAGACTGCGTACTACCTAACCAACCTTTACCATAAACTCCACCTGAACCGATGGCTATTTTTGACTGGATAATATGATAGCCTCTCCCCAAAGGATCAGCTTCTGGATTTAGGAAAGTCAAGACTCGATCACGCTGATACCCATGCAAAAAATGCCAAATAATGGGCGTTAAAGCACCTATAAAAGCTACAATCCCAAGCATTATCCACCACGATAACCCTGCAAAAAACAAGACGCCTGCACCAGAACTCGCTACTAACAAAGCCGTGCCTAAATCAGGTTGTTTAGCAATTAATAACGTGGGAAGTAAAATAAGGATTGAGGCAATCAATAGTTGTTTAGCTTTAGGCGGCATTGAGTACTCCGCTAGATACCAAGCTACCATCATTGGGGTAGTAAGCTTTATCATTTCCGATGGCTGAAAGCGAAACACGCCCAAATCGAGCCAACGTTGCGCGCCCATACTTATCCGCCCCATAATTAAAACTGCAAATAATAAAATGATGCCAATACCAAACAGTATTGTGGCGTAACGTTTAAACTGATAGGGATCCACATGAGCCAATACAATCATTAACCCAAATGCCAAACCAACACGACTAACTTGACGAGTTAACACATCCATATCTTGACTGCCTGCACTGTATAAAATAATCATACTGAGTGTAGAAGTCAGAATTAAACCGAGAAACAAGGGAATATCTATATGTAACTTTCTTAGGAAATTACCTAAGACAGAAGGCACTTCAAATTGCTCATGGCGAGTTTCACTTCTCATAATTTTCCTCTAAATATTGCTTAATGACTTGCCCGGCAATCGGAGCGGCAACTGAACCACCATGCCCACCGTTTTCAGCAATAACAACCACCGCAATTTTCGGATCGTCCACGGGAGCAAAAGACACAAATAAGGCATGATCTCTATATTTAAAATCGATATTATTTTCGTTATATTTTGCGTTTTGCTTAATGCCTAATACTTGGGCAGTCCCTGTTTTACCCGCAATCTGATAATTTATATTTTTATTAATACCCTTAGCGGTTCCACGCGCACTATGCACCACATTAACCATCCCTGCTATTACAGCATTAACATTATCAGTTTTAACTGAAATGTTATAATAGCTTAATTCTGAGCCAGGGTGAGAACCTTTCGCACTCACCACTTTATCAACTAAAAAAGGAGTAATCACTTTACCTTGGTTTGCTAATGCGGCGGTTGCTTTAGCCAATTGTATAGGTGTTACTTGTAAATAACCCTGTCCAATGCCTGTGATGAGGGTTTCACCAGGATACCAAGCTTGATTTTTCTTCTCTCGCTTCCATTCTCTAGTAGGCAATAAACCTGATTTTTCACCCACTAAATCAATACCGGTCTTTTCACCAAAGCCAAATTTTTGCATAAAACTAACCATATTATCAATACCAAGCGTAGCCGCTAGACGGTAAAAATACACATCACAAGATTCTGTAATCGCTTGATTCATACTGACTGAACCATGACCACCTTTTTTCCAATCTCGATATTTATGGGTAACCCCTGGTAACTGATAGTAACCGGGACAAAATAACTTTTGTTCTGGCGTAATCGCTTCATATTCAAGACCCGCTAAAGCAACAAAAGGTTTAACTGTAGATCCAGGCGGATATAAGCCTCTTAATGCCCTATTATAAAGCGGCTGATTTTCATTAGACTGCAGAGCCTCATAATTATCATTACTAATACCCACGACAAAGGGATTCGGATCAAAACCAGGGCGACTCACAAAAACCAATACCCCGCCAGTTTTAATATCAATAGCAACTACCGAACCATTAAAACCACCTAGTGCATCATAAGCCGTTTTTTGTAAATCAATATCTAAGGTCAAATAAAGATTTGATCCAGGCTCTGGATTAACTTCATTCAACGTATTTAATAATCGAGCTTGCACGTTTGTTTCAATTTCGGCGTAGCCAGTCTTACCATGCAAATCATGCTCATAAGAAAGCTCTATACCCAGTTTACCGATATGCGAAGAACCTCTATATTCTGCAATGGGTAATTCCTTCATTTCAGACTCATTAATTCTTCCAACATAGCCTACGACATGAGCCGCTAAATCACCATAGGGATAATGCCGCACTAATTGACGATGAATATCTACACCGGGGAAATAAGGTCTTGCCACTGCAAATTTAGCCAACTGCTCATCATTTAAACTTAATAATAGGGGTGTGCTAACAAAACGCTTTTGACGTTTACGTAACTTCTGATATTGCTCTAGCTCTTCATCCGAAACATCAAGCAATACTTGTAAGCGATGCAAAGTGTCATCCAAATTGGTGACTTGCTCCGGAATAACTTCTAAACTATAGGACGTTGTATTCTCCGCTAAAACTTTACCATGTCGATCGTAAATCATGCCTCGCGTCGGCACTAAAGGCACAATCTTGATACTATTATCTTTAGCTAATAACGAATAATGCTCATGCCCAACAATTTGTAAATAAACTAATCTAACAATCAAGCCAGTCGTTAAAAGACTAATAACGATAAAAGCCGCAACAATCCGCTTAGTAAATAAATTTTTTTCTAGCGAATGGTCCTTAATTGCGTACATATTAGGCATAAAAACGGAGTATTATTGTTTTATGCGTCGGAACATACTAACAAAACTCAATAAGCCATAGACTAAAGGCCAACTAAAGGTACCCGTAAAAACAGGCAACCAAAAAGAGGCTTGTAATTGAGCAGGATGCTGTAAATTCTTAATAAAAAACAATAAAATTTGTGATAACAACAAACAAAAAAAGATAAACAAACCTTGCTGTAACAATGGAAATTGTCGCAAACGTTTATGTAGTTTAAGACAAACATAAATGATTAAAGAGTAAGCTAAAGCATACTGACCCAGCATTCGACCCAGCAAAACATCGGTTAAAAGACCAAATATCCACGCATGAAATATACCGACTCGCTCAGGTAAATAAAGTGACCAATAGATAAGAACTAATAACACCCAATCTGGATTTAATAATGCCCAGTCACCTGTTAAGGGTGCTATCCTTAAACACATTGCCAAGATGATGGTCAATAAAACGCGAAAAAAACCAATATCATTATTTAACGACATCAGGCGCTCCCTCTTCGCTTACCGTTGGCTTTGCAATTAATGGCACAGGTACAGATTTACTCCAAACAATCATTAACTCTCTATTTCTATCTAATAAAGCTTTAGGGGTTGCCGTTATGGTTGCAAACGCTTTATTAGGTTGAGCAGTAAACTCATCTACTACAGCGACCGGGTAACCTTGCGGGAAAGTCCCTCCTAAACCCGAAGTAATCAATAAATCACCAGGACGTATATCAGCATTACTGGGTAAGAAAGGCAAAATGAGTCGATTAAGTTGCCCGCTACCCACCGCAATGGTCAATAAACCGTTCCGATTAACTTGCACAGGTATGGCATGGTTAGGGTCAGTAATCAGCATAATTTCTGAAGTAAAAGGTAATGCCCTAAACACTTGTCCTACGACACCATTTGCATCTAATACAGGTTGCTGAGGATGCACACCAAATCGAGTACCCTTATTGACCACCAAAATATGCTCATAAGGTGCCATATTGACAGATAATAATTCTGCCACTAAGACTTGCTCACCTAATTTAAATGAGTTTTCTAATAATGCTCTTAAACGAATATTTTCTTTTTCTAAGGCTGCAAACTTAAGCAAACGAGTTTGATGAATAAGCTGCTCTTCTCTAAGGCGCTCATTTTCTGCTTTTAATGCCCGATATGTTGTTGCAGAATCAGCTAGTTGCTCAACTATTGTCGTTGGCAAAGACACGAGATATTTTAATGGATCTACAAAAATTGATATTGTTGTGCGTATACCACCCAACTTTGAATTTACATGTTCAGTAACCAGCAAAGCCAACGATAAAATAACCGCGACAAGTAAACGCGTATTAATTGAAGGGCCGGTAGCAAATAAAAGTTTAATAACGATGCCTCAAATTTAGTGCAAAGGTATCTTTACCCCGACCCAAATAATAACTATAAAATAGTAATCTAAAATAATGTGTTTTTGAATATTACTCTAAAGAAAATGTAGTCAAACCTTTTTTATCAAGCATTTCCAGCACCATGCCACCTCCTCTTGCGACACAAGTCAAGGGGTCGTCAGCTATATGCACGGGCAGGCCTATTTCTTCAGATAATAACAAATCAATATCTTTCAATAATGACCCCCCCCCCGTTAAGAAAATACCATTATTGGCGACATCAGAACCCAACTCAGGGGGAGTTTGTTCCAAAGCAACCTTAACCGCTCCCACAATTCCCATTAAAGGTTCTTGTAAAGCTTCAAGAATCTCATTACTGTTTAAAGTAAAACTTCTCGGCACACCTTCAGCCAAATTACGGCCTTTAACTTCGATTTGCCGCACTTCCTTACCTGGATAGGCTGTGCCAATTTCAAGCTTAATTCTTTCTGCAGTGACTTCACCAATTAATGTACCAAAATTTCTTCGTACATAATTGATGATTGCCTCATCAAATCGATCACCACCGATACGCACAGAACTTGAGTAAACGATACCATTTAAGGAAATAACAGCTACCTCAGAAGTACCCGCACCAATATCCAACACCATAGAACCACAAGGTTCATCCACTGGCAACCCGGCACCTATAGCGGCTGAAATAGGTTCTTCAATTAAATAAACCTCACGAGCACCTGCCATCGCCGCTGATTCCCGTATAGCGCGTCGCTCAACTTGAGTTGAACCACAAGGCACACAAATTAAAATACGTGGACTTGGACGTAACCAACGATTTTTTTTGTGTACCTTTTCAATGAAGAATCGCAACATGCGTTCAGTTACGGCAAAATCAGCAATAACCCCATCTTTAAGTGGGCGAATAGCTGTAATATTGCCTGGCGTTCTACCTAACATTAATTTGGCATCCGCACCCACTGCCGCAATAGCTTTTGAGCCTCGAATCTTATCTTCTTTAATTGCTACAACTGAAGGCTCATTAAGTACTATGCCTTGACCAGGAATATAAATCAGAGTATTTGCGGTTCCGAGGTCTATTGAAAGGTCGTTAGAAAATAACCCGCGAATTCTTTTGAACATCTTTAACTGTTTCCTTTAAGGAATAAAAAGGGGCATACTTTATCAATCAAGCAGGTATTTGGGCAAGATATAAGTATTATATTTGTAGTAATATACCCAGCAATTGCATAGGGTACAAGATTAAAAACAAAGACTGTACTCAACAGAAGCTGATGTTTTTTATTTTTTAAATCGCTTAATACCCCTAACAGACTAATTATAAAAGACTCTTTATCAAGTTACACCGAATTTTATTACGGAGACCAATATGTCGTTAACGACAAATGATGTAAACAAAATTGCGCATTTGGCGCGCTTGGGAATTGATGCCCAAGATACAGAATCTTATGCAAAAGATTTATCAGGCATATTGGATTTAATGACTCAAATGAGTGAACTTAACACAGATGCAGTTGAACCCATGGCTCACCCTATGGATCAAGCGCAACGTTTACGAGCTGATAACATTACAGAAATAAATAATCGCGACAAATTTATGTCTATAGCGCCACAAACCGAAGACGGCCTATTTCTAGTTCCCAAAGTAATTGAGTAAAGGAAATACCCAACATGCATAACAAATCATTAAAAGAATTAAGTATTGGCTTGCAGAACAAGGAGTTTTCAAGTGTAGAACTAACCCAAGTATTTTTAAATAGGATAAAACAGCATCAAGATTTAAATGCCTTTATCACTATTACAGAAGAAATCGCCCTACAAAGTGCCAAAGAGGCCGACATAAGAATAGCTAACAAAAAAACTGATTCGTTAACAGGGATTCCAGTTGCCCAAAAAGATATTTTCTGCACCTTAGATGTCAAAACAAGCTGTGGCTCTATGATGCTTGATAACTTTAATGCCCCTTATAATGCCACCGTGATTGAAAAATTCAATCAAGCGGGCGCGGTTATGCTAGGCAAATTAAACATGGACGAATTTGCCATGGGTTCTTCAAATGAAACCAGTTATTATGGTGCCGTTAAAAACCCTTGGAATACCCATAAAGTCCCCGGTGGGTCTTCAGGCGGATCAGCAGTGGCAGTAGCCGCAAAATTAGCCGCGTTTGCAACGGGTACGGACACTGGTGGCTCAATTCGCCAACCCGCCGCCTTATGTGGAATTACTGGATTAAAACCCACCTATGGGCGGGTCTCACGGTTTGGCATGATTGCTTATGCATCTAGCTTAGATCAAGGCGGACCAATGACGCATAGTGCTGAAGACGCCGCTATCGTATTACAAACCATGGCCGGCTTTGATCCTAAAGATTCAACAAGTGTAGACTTACCCGTGCCTGATTATAGTGCTACCCTAAATCAACCCTTAACAGGATTAAAAATAGGCTTACCTAAAGAGTTTTTTAGTGATGATCTAAACGCAGAAATGGCGACTAAATTATCAGCAGCCATTGATGAATATCGTAAACTCGGGGCAGAAATTAAAGAAGTATCTATGCCTAACCTTAAATTAGCCATCCCTGCTTATTACGTTATCGCTCCAGCGGAATGTTCAGCCAACTTATCTCGTTTTGACGGCGTACGTTTTGGCCACCGCTGTGAAAATCCAGTTGATTTAACAGATCTTTATACTCGCTCTCGTGGGGAAGGCTTTGGTAAAGAAGTTAAACGCCGTATCTTAATGGGTACTTATGCTTTATCTACTGGTTATTACGATGCTTATTACGTTAAAGCTCAAAAAATCAGACGCTTAATCAGTGATGATTTTAAAAATGCGCTCACCGAAGTGGATGTCATTATGGGACCTGTTACACCTACCCCTGCTTTTGACATTGGGGAAAAAATGTCCGACCCTGTTGAAATGTATTTATCAGATATCTATACCATTGCGATTAATCTTGCTGGTTTACCTGCACTTTCAATTCCTGCTGGGTTTATTAACGAAATGCCCATAGGCTTGCAAATAATAGGCAACTATTTTACTGAAGCACATTTACTCAACATTGCCCATCAGTATCAACAAGTGACTAATTGGCATCAACAAACGCCTAAAGGCTTTGCATAAGGAGATTATTATGGAATGGGAAACCGTTATTGGCTTAGAAATTCATACTCAACTTGCCACACAATCAAAAATATTTTCTGGCGCATCAACTGCTTATGGAGCAGAACCCAACACTCAAGCCTGTGCAGTTGACTTAGGCTTACCCGGCGTATTACCCGTACTAAATGAAGATGCGGTGCGTAAAGCGGTCATCTTTGGTATGGCTATTGAAGCACATATCGCGCCTTATTCTATATTCGCTAGAAAAAACTATTTTTATCCCGACTTACCTAAAGGCTATCAAATTAGCCAGATGGATCATCCTATTGTGGGAAAAGGTCATTTAGATATTGAGGTTGATGGCGTCACTAAACGCATCGGCATTACCCGTGCGCATTTGGAAGAAGACGCAGGCAAATCACTCCACGAAAACTTTCATGGCTTGACCGGTATCGACCTTAATCGGGCTGGCACGCCTTTATTAGAAATCGTTTCTGAACCTGAGATGAGTTCTGCGAAAGAAGCGGTAACCTATATGCGAAAATTGCATGAATTAGTACGCTATCTAGGTATCTGTGATGGCAATATGCAAGAAGGTTCTTTCCGTTGTGATGCCAATGTCTCTGTACGCCCCAAAGGACAAGTTGAATTTGGCACTCGCGCCGAAATCAAGAATATCAACTCGTTCAAATTTGTTGAGAAAGCGATCAACCATGAAATTGAGCGCCAAATTGAACTCATTGAAAATGGTGGAAAAGTCGTTCAAGAAACCCGCTTATACGATTCTGTAAAAGATGAAACGCGCTCAATGCGTAGCAAAGAAGAAGCGAATGACTACCGTTACTTCCCTGATCCAGATTTACTACCCGTTATTATAGATGAAGACTTTAAAGCTCAAATCAAAGCGAACCTTCCTGAATTACCCCACGCTAAAAAGCTCCGCTTTAAAACTGACTATCAATTAGATGATGAAAGTGCCTCAATTTTAACGAGCTCTCGTACCTTAAGTGATTATTTCGAAGCGGTAGTTAACGCTTCAGGATCTGAAGCTAAACTATGTGCTAATTGGATTACTGGTGATCTTTCTGCTGCGCTGAATAAAGCAGACTTAGAAATTACCGACTCCCCCATTAGCTATGAGCGTCTAGCAGGTTTATTAACCCGCATTACAGATAACACTATTTCTGGAAAGATCGCTAAACAAGTGTTTGAAGAATTATGGCAATCCTCAGCATCAGCGGATGAAATTATTGCTGAAAAAGGCTTAAAACAAATCACAGATACTGGCGCTATTGAAACTATTATCAATAAAATTATCGCCGACAATCAAGATCAAGTTGAACAATATCGCAGCGGTAAAGATAAAGTGTTTGCATTCTTTGTCGGACAAGTAATGAAAGAGATGAAAGGCAAGGCGAATCCCGCAGAAGTTAACAAAATTCTTAAAGAAAAACTGCAAGGCTAAGCCCAAAAATCACAATAGTACACAAATAAAAACGGGAGCCTAGGCTCCCGTTTTTATTTTCAGCAAAGAACTAACCTTATGAATGGTAAGCTGTCTCGCCATGTTCAGAAATATCTAAACCTTCACGCTCAGCTTCTTCACTCACTCTTAAGCCAATCACTACATCAATTAACTTAAAGGCCACAAAAGACACTATAGCCGACCAAACGATACAAGTACCCACACCCCAAGCTTGGCTAATAAGTTGAGTAGACATACTGTATTCACCAACTGCGTTTGCAACATAATCATAAACACCAGTACCACCTAATGCAGGATCTGCAACCACTGCAGTACCTAACGCACCGATAATTCCACCAATACCATGTACACCAAAAGCATCTAATGAATCATCATAACCCAATAGACTTTTCAAACTAGTTACCGCTATAAAACAAGCAACACCCGCCACAAGACCTAATACGATTGAACCCATTGGACCCGCCCAACCACAAGCTGGAGTAATAGCAACTAAGCCCGCGATTGCGCCAGAAGCTCCACCTAACATACTAGGTTTACCACGAATAATCCACTCGGCAGCAGTCCAAGCTAAAGTTGCTGCAGCACTCGCTAATAAAGTATTGACAAACACTAAAGCAGCCAAACCGTTCGCCTCTAAATTTGAACCTACATTAAAGCCAAACCAACCTACCCACAATAATGATGCACCAATCATTGTCATAGTAACGCTATGTGGTGCTAAAGATTCTTTTTTATAACCGATACGTTTACCGACGATTAAACAACCAATCAACCCCGCAATACCCGCATTAATATGTACCACTGTACCGCCGGCAAAGTCTAACGCACCTTTTTGGAACAAGAAGCCAGCAGTTGCACCTGCAGCAGCACCTGTATCAGCGTTAGTATAAGCATCAGGACCCGCCCAATACCAAACCATGTGAGCTATCGGTAAATAAGCAAAAGTAAACCAAATTAACATGAACAATAAAATAGCAGAAAACTTAACACGCTCTGCAAATGCACCAATAATCAATGCTGGAGTGATACCAGCAAATGTTAACTGGAATGCAACATAAATGTATTCTGGGATGTAAACACCTTTAGAAAACGTTGCCGCCATCGAATCTGGCGTTATACCAGATAAAAATAACTTACTAAAACCACCAAGAAATGGACTTCCTTCAGTAAACGCAACGCTATACCCATATAAAGCCCACAACACCGCCATCAAAGAGAAGATAACAAATACTTGCATCAATATAGATAACATGTTTTTTGCACGTACCATACCACCGTAAAACAATGCTAAGCCAGGAATAACCATCAAGATAACAAGCACTGTTGCCACAATCATCCACGCCGTATCACCTTTATTAACAGTCATTGCAGCATCAGCAAAAGCAAATCCAGCGAACCCCAGTAAAGCCACAAAAATAGAACTTTTTAATAAATATTTCATATCTCACCTATTTCAATACTAAAGTGCTTCGTCGCCGGTTTCACCGGTGCGAATGCGAACAACTTGTTCTAAATCAGTTACAAAAATCTTCCCATCACCGATCTTTCCAGTGTTAGCCGCTTTTGTAATCGCTTCTACAGCCTGACTTAATAGTTGATCAGCAACCGCAACTTCAACTTTGGCTTTAGGCAAAAAATCTACAACATACTCAGCACCACGATACAGCTCAGTATGTCCTTTTTGGCGACCAAAACCCTTTACTTCGGTTACCGTTACACCAGAAACCCCTATCTCTGAAAGTGCCTCACGGACATCATCCAGTTTGAAGGGTTTAACAATCGCAGTTATCAGTTTCATTTGATCCTCTCTTAGTTAAAGTAACATTTCATCTTTAGGTTAAGCAGAGTTTGTGCCAATTATAATATTTGTCACTAAAACAGCACATAAAACCCCTATTTTCAGTGCATAATGGACTTGATAAAACTAATTTAAAATTAATATTAAGAATGTTATGGGAAATAAATACAGGCAGTGACATCTATTGCACCAAATCAATGCAATACACTTTAGGTTAAGCATCAAGGTGATGCACCAGAAAAGCACAAAAGAAAGCACTAAAAACAAATGCAGCCAATTATAATTGACCAACCCTACTGAGTGGATCTAACAAAGTAATGAAACTAGCTAAAAATCCAGAAATAAACACTATTCTTCTTCAATACCTAGCTCTTTTATTTTACGAGTCAACGTATTCCGTCCATAACCTAACAAAATGGCCGCCTCATGACGACGACCATTGGTATATTCGAGAGCCGCTTTTATTAAAATAGCCTCTACCGTTGGAATAGTCTGCTTTGCAATTTCAGGTTCTTTTGCCAACAATTGTTTGTCTATCCAAGATCTTAATAAGGATTCCCAATCATTATCAGTAGAATCTATTTCGATAGGAATACTTAATAATTCAGAAGGTAAATCATGTAAATGTATTTCTCTACTAGAAGCCATTACAGTTAACCAACGACAACTGTTTTCTAATTGCCGTACATTTCCAGGCCATTCTAAAGTGCTTAAATAAGCCTCTGCCTCAGGCTTTAATATCTTATTTTCGACACCTAATTCAGTAGCAGCCTGCTGCAAAAAATGCTTCAATAACAATGGAATATCTTGCTTTCTCTCACGCAAAGCCGGAATCTGAATACGTATAACATTTAATCGATGAAACAAATCTTCTCTAAAACGACCCTGCTCAACTAAAATCTCAAGATTTTGATGAGTTGCAGCAATAATACGTACATCAACTTTTATAGCTAAATGCGCCCCTACTGGATAAAACTCCCCGTCGGCTAACACCCTTAATAAACGAGTTTGTAATTCCGCAGGCATATCGCCAATTTCATCTAAAAACAGTGTTCCACCATTGGCTTGCTCAAAACGCCCTGAACGCCGCGCCTGCGCGCCCGTAAAAGCACCTTTCTCATGACCGAATAGCTCAGACTCCATTAAATCTTTGGGAATAGCGGCCATATTTAAAGCTATAAACGGATTTTTACTACGTGGACTATGCCTATGCAAAGCCTTAGCCACTAATTCTTTACCTGTTCCTGACTCACCATTAATCAAAACAGTAATATGTGAACGTGCTAATCGACCGATAGCTCGGAATACCTCCTGCATTGCAGGTGCTTCACCAATTATTTCAGGGGTCGGCTGCATTGCAGGACTACCCGAATGAGAGGCGTCGTCTTGCAATTGACGTCCATGCAAACAAGCTCTCTGCGCAAGACTCACAACCTCTTTTATATCAAATGGCTTTGGCAGATACTCAAAAGCACCGCCATGAAAGGCAGAAACTGCACTTTCTAAATCCGAATGCGCTGTCATCACAATGACTGGCAACTGCGGATGTGTAAGCTGAACTTTATCTAATAACTCTAAACCGTCCATGCCCGGCATGCGAATATCTGTGATTAAAGCATCGGGCAACTCATAATCCAATGCGCCCAGTAAATCATTCCCTGCAGAAAAACACCGAGAAATAATGCCCGCTTTTTGTAAAGCTTTTTCAACAACCCAACGTATTGATTTATCATCATCAATAACCCAGACCACATCCGGCTTAGTCATGCGCCACTCCCATAGGTAAAAAAACTGAAAATACGGTTCTTCCCGGTTGGCTAGTGCATTCAATCAAACCGTTGTGCTGAGTAATTAAAGCTTGTGCTATCGACAAACCTAAACCGGTACCTTCTGCTCTACCAGTAATCATTGGATAAAAAATTTGTGTCATCATATTAGGATCTATACCTGGCCCACTATCAATAATGTCGCATTGAACAGCCAATTTAAAGCGCTTACGACCGATATTCATATGCCGATAAATACGGGTTTTAAAGATAATACTGCCCTTGCCCTCCATGGCCTGAACCGCATTTCTGGCAATATTTAAAATAGCTTGAATTAATTGATCCTTATCGGCATAAATATCAGGAATACTAGGATCATAATCCGATTTAAACTGTAAACTTTTGCTAGACTCCACCTGTACCAATTGTCTAACTCGCTCTAATACTTCATGAATATTAATCACTCTTTTTTCTGGCAATTTATTAGGGCCGAGCATTTTATCTAACAACCCTTGCAATCGATCAGACTCATTAATTATAATTTGGGTATATTCTTTAAGCTCTGGATCCTGCAACTCCAAATCTAACAATTGCGCAGCTCCCCTTAAACCACCTAAAGGATTTTTAATTTCGTGCGCCAAACCTCTAACCAATAGCCTTGCAGTATTTTGTTGGGTTAGCAGTTGCTCTTCTTTAGAAATACGTATGTGCGTATCAACTTGCTGAAACTCAACTAAAATCTCATCGACTTTTTCTTTTATCAATAAAGGTGTTGCACTAAAATTGGTCGTCACATTATGTGGCAGTCTCGATAGAACGAGTGCTCTATCGACTAATGGCTCCGCCATCTCCAAGGATTGTTTTAAATTATTAAGTAAAGCAGGATCAGACGTCCTGAATAATTCATCAGCACTTTGACCCACTAAATGATGCGCACTATCAGCAAATAATATTTCTCCACTGGTATTGATATAGGTGAGTACCAGATGCCTATTAAATAACAAAATGGCGGTGTTCAAATGATCCAGCATTCTTTTATACATAGTCTTGCTAATCAGTCCCTTTTTGATATTAAGATTTACAATATTTAAAGCAATTTATAGACCAAGCCTGAAAATTTATGATTTAATGACTCAAACTAAGATTATACAATAAATAACGCACCAAAATAGATCAAAGCTCGCACCCACCAACCCGATCAATCTAATCTGATTCTTTACCGTAAATCTTAAGAATTACATGATAAAACCATGCCGGTCTAAAAATAACCACTCCTAGTAAAAATAACGGGCTTACAGGAATGGGGCTAATCTCAACAATTGCTACCAAGAAAAGAATTAATATACAAATAAATCGTGTCACTTTAGCACCTATTAATTTTCAACCAATCTAAAGCAAACATTTTAACATTTTGATGAATCTAATCCTTCGGCTTAACATCTTCTAAATTAACCGCACCATTCATCAAAACTTTATTTTTCGCTAGAATGGAATTAATAGCTACCTACACAAGACAGACTGGTATGCATAAAACTACGCACGAACAAAGATATAAAATAGTTGGGTAACTGAGATGATTTAATGATGCTAATGGTGATGCTTACACTCAGGCATCGGGCGATCATCTAAAAGAATTTGTAAATAATACGAGTATAAAACCCGTTGGTAGAGAACTTCTTTAGGCAAAAATGAAGTATTCAGCAAAGACTATAAAAACTTACTACACGGGGAAAATTGACTATAACAAAAAAATAAAACGCTTTTGATTTAAATGGAGCTCATATCCGGATTTGAACCGGAGACCTCTTCCTTACCAAACAAGTACTTAAGCTATGAAGCCAATAAAATCAATAAGATAGGAAGTGGTATAACTCATTTCCTACCGTAGAACCACTGTAAACTACTTTGCTTGTTTTATGTAGTAGTTACAAATTTACTACACTTTTTATTGTTAAAATTAAGAATTAAAAACCAATTAATACACTTTCCAGATTTGGCATAATAGCCTTTTCTGGAAGCGCAAAAACACACCCCAAAATAATATAACCGACTATTTATTAAACATCGTAGCCTTCACCACGCAGTCGACCTAAAACCTTAGCCCACTTCTTTTTGGTATTGAGGATTCGTATCGACAATCGTCTCAGCCACGGTCCTGAGCACGACACGCCGTTCCGGTGGCAAATCCATTATTATTTGTATTAACGCCTTAACTTCGTTATCTTCCGGTGAAACGGCGGTCGTGACTCCGTATCCCTCTGGTAATAAATCCACAATATCCGGCATAATCTCAGCTGGGTGTACTTTTAAAACTTTAGCTAAACGTAAAACTGCTTCAACGTTCAGTGGCACAATGCCCCCCAAATACTGCGAAAACGCCGATTGACCATTCCAACCACACGCTAAACCCGCCTGTTCTTGAGTTATTCCCAAGGCTTGTTTCTTTTCTTGCCAAATATTTTTAAAGCGCTCCAGGTTTTCCAGCTCAATACTGGTTAAAGCCCTTCGTTTTTGTTTCATGACCACCTCTACCCTTCAAACACTTTGCAACCCCAATATTGCAAAAATGATACTTATGGAACAAAGTAACATCAATGCTAGTAAATATCTACTAGCACAGCTATTGAATTAAAACACTAGCTATGCTAGTATTGAAGCTATCAAATTCACACCATTTAATAGCTCAAAAAAGGTAAACAGGGCTACCCACTTAAAGCGGGACAGTTATTAAAAACAGAGGGTTATGAATAACACGATCTTTAGCCTTTCTAGGAAGAGGGAGTTCCCCCATCTCATTAACTAACCATGAGAGCAAGTCAGGAAACTCCCTATCAAAAAAA
>CAIQNQ010000169.1 GCA_903873165.1 uncultured Methylococcaceae bacterium
CGACGCACCTTTTTTGAACAAGTGCGAACTTTACTTCAAGTTATTCCGTTTGATAGCTGGGAACATTTCATGGCATTTATGCTGGATGGGCAGAAGAAAAATACCTAGAAAAATATATGGTTTTAAATTGGGAATTGCTGATTTTTTAGAGTCGAGCTTGAATGTTTTTTATGAGTTCGTCTAAAATAGGTTTTGTTTTATCAATAATAAAATTCACATGTCTAAAGATATTCGCATTGAAAGATTCAGCGGTCCAGCGTTAGCACAATATATTCCTGAACTCGCCCGCCTTAGAATTGAGGTGTTTCGTGATTTCCCGTATTTATATGATGGAAATTATGAATACGAAGAGAAATATCTACAAACTTATATTGATACCCCAGAAAGTGTTATTGTTTTAGCTTTCGATGCTGATAAAGTCGTGGGTGCATCGACAGCATTACCGATGAAGTTTGAAACCATAGAAATGAAACAACCTTTCATTGAGAACGGCTATGATCTGGATGAGGTGTTTTATTGTAGTGAATCGGTATTAAATAAAAATTATCGAGGCTTAGGTTTAGGGGTTAAGTTTTTTGAACAACGCGAAGCTCATGCTGAATATTTAGGTGGTTTTAAACACATTACCTTTTGTTGCGTAGAAAGACCGATAGATCACCCGCGTCGCCCTAAAGATTATGTGCCTTTGGATCAGTTTTGGAATAAACGCGGATATTATAAGCATCCCGAGCTGAGATCAGCTTATTCTTGGAAAGATTTAGACGATGTTGAAGAAAGTTCAAAACCAATGACTTTTTGGCTTAAAGAATAATATTGTTATTTATAATTCAATAAGTTATCTATAGGTGTATCGTGCATAGTGCAGTTATCGTAATTTAACACGCATTTTCTTAATTTTGTACAAGCGTTATCTTGTGATAATATCCTAGACCTGAAAGGAGTTTAATTCGTAAATGGACGAGCTAAGCTCCTTTTTTGCGCATTAATAAAAATAACTATTTGGGGTAAACAATGAATGGTGTTCTGCATTGTATAATTAAAAATGAAGGCGCTTATTGGTCTGCAAGATGCTTGGATTTTACACTTTACGCAGTGGGTGAAACTAAAGCAGAAGCTGAGGATAAACTTATCTCTGAAATACAAGAATACTTATACGAGGCTATCGAGGGGAAAGATAAGGAATTTGCCGCGCAATTACTTTTAAGACGCGCTCCTTTTCAGGATTGGCTAAAATATTATGTTATTTCATTCTTACAAAACTGTAAGTCTTTTAGTACATTATTTGGGCAGTCTTTTCAAACGGCTGTTCCACATGGGCCATATCATCACGCATGAGTTCGCAACACCCACCTTTAACATGCGAACAGGTAAAAAATATACTTAAATACTTGGGATTTTCTCTCTTCTCTCAAAATGGGACATCTCACGAAAAGTGGCGTAAAGAAGGGCATCCAGGTTATGTTACTGTTGATTGTCCAAAACAGCCATTTAGCCACGATTTAGTTAGATACATGGCTATTCAGGCGGGCACAAATAAAAAAGACTTTTACGCTATACATAGAAATGTTAATAAATAGCCCCGTCCTTGGGGCTTATTTTTGCTATCCCAATTTCTTACCGACTACATAATCCAATTCATGCTGTTAAGTGGGCGCAAAAAAGCGAAAGCAATACAGCAAAGAATAATATCACCTCAACCAGCCTGTATCACAACAAGCTACTAGAAGTTCATCAAGAGCGTGTCCAAGAAGCACTGTCTGAAGGAAAACCCGTACCACAAGAAGTATTGGCGGATTATCCAGCCTTGCAACAAACTGCAAAAGAAAACACAAATGCTATACATGACAACGCTGATGTGTCTAAGGTATGCGTCCAACCGTCCCATCTAGTTAAACCTGGACAAAACCATCATGCTTAGTCTTTTTCTCAGGAGATAAGTTGATGAGCCTACCGAGTAAGTGGATTACCCACATAGAAAACTGGCAGCGTAGTGGTTTAAAGCAA
>CAIQNQ010000170.1 GCA_903873165.1 uncultured Methylococcaceae bacterium
CGACGCACCTTTTTTGAACAAGTGCGAACTTTACTTCAAGTTATTCCGTTTGATAGCTGGGAACATTTCATGGCATTTATGCTGGATGGGCAGAAGAAAAATACCTAGAAAAATATATGGTTTTAAATTGGGAATTGCTGAATCATTCGGCTTAAGTAACGGTGCCGTTTTTATATCGGGTATAATAGTCATATAATTTTAATAATCTCTACTACACTCGGGTAAGTTAATGAAAAAACTACTCTTCCAATTTGACACCGATAGCCACCCCTCAGTATTTGATACCGTAGTAGGCTATGATGGTGGTGCAGACCATGTCATCGGTCACGGTGGCTTAACACCCGAAAACATCACTAGCTTAGTTGAAGGCACCATATTCACTAGAGCACCCAAAGATAAAAAAAATACCGCGATCTTTGTCGGTGGTAGTGACATGGAAGCAGGACAAACCTTATTCAAAGCGATACAAAATTGTTTTTTCCCCGGCTTTCAAGTATCTGTCATGTTAGATAGTAATGGCAGTAATACAACGGCTGCTGCTGCGGTTGCAAAACTTGTAGCATCAAGCTCACTGAATGGAAAAAATGCGATTGTGCTTGCAGGTACTGGCCCCGTAGGGCAACGGGCGGCCGCCATGCTAGCAAAAGAAGGGGCTAATGTTTCTCTGACTGCGCGAACAATTGAACGCGCAATGATGGCCTGTGAAAACATTAAAAACCGCTTTGGAGTTGATATTACCCCTATAGCCGCCCTTGACAGCGTAGCTAGAGCAGCCGCTATAGAAAACGCGCAGATTGTTTTAGCGACAGGTGCAGCCGGCATCGAACTGTTAAGCCTAGAACAATGGCAAAACAACCCTAATCTTGAAATGATTGCTGATGCTAACGCCACCCCTCCTTTAGGCATTGGCGGAACTGATATGATGGATAAAGGTGAATTACGACATGGCAAAATCGTTTGGGGCGCGATTGGTTTTGGCACACTCAAATTAGCCTTACATCGAGCATGCATTACAAAATTATTTGAAGATAACAAACAGGTTCTTGATGCTGAAAACATCTTTGCTTTAGCTAAAGAAATGGCTTAATTAGGTTGCTTTGATGAGCCACCCTACCCAGCACCCACTATCGACTTTAAGAGATCAGGCTTTAGACATATTTAACGCCGGTGTGCTGGCTGCCAATCCCTCTTTAGCTGTAAAGCGAGCATTATCGATAGACAACGAACAATTAAAGCTGGCTTTAGACCTCGCAGATAAAAATGCCTTTCGTAGCAAACACTGGTCAAAAATTCACCTAATTGCGTTTGGCAAAGCAGCTTGTGCGATGGCAAAAGCCGCCTTAGAGATTATCCCTAGCCGACTTCTGGCAGACGAAAATATTGTAATCTGTAATTATGAGAATCTGACTACGCTTAACGGTATTGAAGTTTATGGTGCAGGCCATCCACTTCCTGACGAAAATGGCCTATTAGCGGCAAAGAAATGTGCTGAAATTGCGCACCACGCCCAACCAAACGAACTGGTTTTAGTGTTAATTAGTGGTGGTGGATCTGCACTCATCCCTTACCCAACAAACACCCTTTCATTAGCAGATAAAGTAGCAACAACCCAAAGCCTGCTTGCCTGTGGCGCAACTATTCACGAAATTAATTGCGTGCGTAAACACCTCTCACAATTAAAGGGCGGTGGCTTAGCAAAACTTGCTGCACCTGCTGACTTACATGCTATTATTTTGTCCGATGTTTTAGATGATGATTTAAGTGTCATTGCCAGTGGTTCCACCGTTGCGGACAATACCACTTTTGCTGACGCCATTAATATTTTAATAACCTATCAGCTTTGGGATAAAGTACCTAACGCAGTTAGAGACTATTTAAAGCAAGGACAAAAAGGCCTAAACCCTGAAACACCCAAACAATCTGACCCAATATTTAATAGTACCAGCCAAATTTTAATCGGAAGTAACGCCATCAGCCTTGCAGCAACCACTAACTCAGCAACTAACTTAGGTTTCTCAACCCAAGTTTATAATAGCCAACTGTGTGGTGAAGCCAAACAAGTTGCCGAAGACTGGGTTAAATATGCTAAAGACTTAAGCGAGCAAGGTATTAATAAACCGTTGGCTCTAGTTGCGGGTGGTGAAACTACCGTTACACTCTCAGGTGATGGCAAAGGCGGTCGTAATCAAGAAATGTGTTTAGCCTTCGCTATAGCGGAAAAAAAGTACCCTTTAGATAATGACTGGGTATTTCTCAGTGGCGGCACAGATGGACGAGATGGCCCAACGGATGCGGCAGGTGGCTTGATTGACAAAAACAGTTTAAAACGCATGATTTCTGCAAACCAAAATCCACAAGCCTTATTAAATAACAATGACGCTTACACCGCTTTAAACAGCTCAAATGATCTATTAATCACTGGGGCCACAGGGACTAATGTCGCTGATTTACAAGTTTTATTAATAAACCCTCATTCCGACTCGAATACTCTTTCTTAAATTCAGGAGACACCATGTTTAAAAAATCCATGTCCATAGCAGGCTTTGATAATGATCTATTTAATGCCATGGAAGAAGAACGTCTTCGCCAAGAAGATCATATTGAATTGATCGCCTCAGAAAATTACACCAGCCCAAGAGTCATGGAAGCGCAAGGATCACAACTCACCAACAAATACGCCGAAGGTTACCCCGGTAAACGCTACTACGGTGGCTGCGAGTTTGTTGACAAAGTTGAACAATTAGCGATTGATCGCGCTAAAGCATTATTTAATGCTGACTATGCGAATGTACAAGCACACTCAGGCTCACAAGCTAACATGGCCGTCTTTATGGCTTTAATTCAACCGGGCGATACTATCTTAGGCTTAAGCTTAGCCGATGGCGGACATTTAACGCACGGTGCTAAACCGAACTTCTCCGGCAAAATATACCATGCAATTCAGTATGGCTTAAATCCAGAAACGGGTGAAATTAACTATGAGCAAGTTGAAGCACTCGCTTTAGAACATAAACCTAAACTCATCATAGCCGGTTTTTCTGCTTACTCTCGCATTTGGGATTGGCAACGTTTCCGCGATATTGCTGACAAAGTTGGTGCTTATTTTGTTGTCGATATGGCGCATGTAGCCGGCTTGGTTGCGGCTGGTTTATATCCTAACCCTGTGCCTTTTGCTGATGTAGTGACTAGCACGACTCATAAATCGTTACGCGGCCCTCGTGGCGGATTGATTGTCTGCAAGAGCAATCCTGAAATTGAGAAAAAGATTGATTCAAGCATATTCCCTGGCATCCAAGGCGGCCCAGCTATGCACATTATTGCAGCTAAAGCCGTGGCATTTAAAGAAGCCTTAGAGCCCGAGTTTAAAACCTATCAAGAACAAGTGATTAAAAACGCAAAGGCAATGGCAGCTGTTTTTATCAGTCGAGGTTTTGATGTGGTTTCCGGTGGTACTGACGACCATTTAATGTTGGTATCACTTATTGCTAAAGGCATTACGGGAAAAGCGGCAGATGCGGCTTTAAGTAAAGCGCATATCACAGTTAATAAAAACGCGGTGCCAAACGACCCTCAATCACCTTTTGTGACTAGCGGTATTCGAGTGGGCACACCTGCCCCAACGACTCGCGGCTTTAAAGAAGCCGAAGTCACTGAAATTGCCAACCTGATGTGCGATGTCATGGAAAACTTAGAAGACGATGCGGTTATTAGCACCGTTCGTGAAAAAGTGAGTGCACTTTGTGCGAGATTTCCGGTTTATAGCTAACACTATTTAACTATGAAGAGGAGAGGAAAATATCGCCTCTCCAGCACAAACTTAACTTTGTATAAAGATATTTTATGACCCACACTGAAAAAGTTGACTTCTATCTTACCCCAATCCACACAGTATTTTTACATCATAAAAGAGAATGTTATGTATATTAAATCCCTGATTTATGAAGATCAATCTACAGATTGGAAATTAGAATTAATAGAATTTAAACCACTAACTTTACTGGTCGGTGTATCTGGTGTAGGTAAAACGCAAATACTAAAATCATTACTTAATTTAAAAGAAATTTCTAGAGGCAGTTCATTAAATGGCTTGAAATGGGAAATTGAATTTAGATCAAGTAAAGGGCACGATTATAAATGGTGTGGTGCATTTGAAAATAAAGGCTTTATTTCAGAAATAATATCTGAGTTAGAAGATGAGGAAGATGAAAAAAACAAACCAAATATAAGCAATGAACAGTTATTTATTAATGGTGCATTAATTATTGATAGAACAAAAGAAGGCATATTATTTAATACCATTAAAACAGTAAAATTATCTCAGCAAGAAAGTGTTATCTCATTATTAAAAGAAGAAGACCAGATAAAAGATATACATGAAGATTTCAAAAAAATTCTTTTTGATAATAATGCAAGTGACAGTTCAAGATTTGAAAGACTTGGTATTGATACAGAAATAAAATCGAAATCAAAAAAATATAAAACTTTACAAGCCATTAGAAATAGCGATGAGAAAATAAAAACTAAATTATGTTTATTATATAAAAATCAAAGAAAATCATTTGAAGCAATCGTAAATTCTTTTATTGATATATTTCCACACGTTGAGTCTGTAAAAATAGAACCCATCAACGATAACAATAAAAAACTACCCTTTTTTTTTAAAGAAATCCCTTTCATTCAAATTAAAGAAAAAAACGTTTGTCATTGGATAGAAGAATTTAAAATGTCTTCAGGCATGTTAAGAACCTTAATGCATATTGCTGAATTATATTTATGTGCCGATAATACAGTCATATTAATTGACGAATTTGAAAACAGCTTAGGTATAAATTGCATTAACCAAGTCACTCAAAGCATTTTGGAGTCTGAGCGCAATTTACAATTCATTATTACCAGTCATCACCCCTACATTATTAATGATATGAATTTTTCCCACTGGAAAATAGTGACTCGAAAAGGCAGCACAGTCACCGCGATTGATGCTGAAAAATTTGGCATTGGAAAATCCAAGCACCAAGCCTTTACACAATTGGCTAATTTAACTGCATATTCTGAAGGTATAGACAGTTGAATATATATTTTTTGGTTGAAGGAAAAACCGAACTAAAAGTATATCCACAATGGTTGAGTCATTTAACTCCCAAGTTATCACGTATTGATTCTGCTCAAGACGTCAGCATAAGTAATTATTTTCTTATCAGCGGTCTTGGTTATCCACGCCTGCTTGATGTTGCACTTGTTAACTCTGTAGAAGAAATTAACGAATGTGCGAATTATGATTATTTGGTGTTAGTTATTGACTCAGATGACATGAGCGAACAAGAGAAAGTTGCCGAAATTCAAAAATTTATAAATGATAACGACATTGTTTTAAATCCAAGCTGTCAATTACAGATAATAACCCAAAAATCTTGCATGGAAACTTGGTTTTTAGGTAACAAAAAGGTTTATACATCATCAGTTGGGAAACACAGTGACTTTTATCTTCACTCGAAATTTTACGATGTATCACAACAAGATCCTGAGTTGATGGACAAACCGGAAAAAATTGCAGGTTCAACGTCTATTTATCATGAAACGTATCTACGAAAAATGTTAGCAGAAAAGAATATAAGGTATTCAAAATCAATGCCTAGAGAAGTAGTTGAAACACATTATCTCAAGCAATTACAGAAACGTGTTTCTGACACACAACACCTATCCAGTCTTAAAAAGTTTTTTCATTTATGTGAGACTATCTCAACACAATAAGATATTAGAGTCGATGCTAGGGTATGACAACATATTTGCTAAATATTGCTTCTCTCTTAGTCAAATACTATATTTCTATCGATCAATTAAACAAAATTCAAGTAAATAATTATACTATTTGCACAAATATCACGATTTTTAAACACGGAACTCAATCATGTCAGATATAGAAATCGCCCAAAATGCTACTATGCGCCCCATTATTGGCTTAGCGAAAGAACACTATGGGATTGATGCTGAACACTTAGATCCCATTGGTCATTACAAGGCAAAAATATCATTAGAATACATCAATAGCTTAAGTGACAAAGCAGACGGAAAGCTGGTATTGGTTACCGCCATCAGCCCCACCCCAGCAGGGGAAGGAAAAACAACCACCACGGTTGGCTTGGGTGATGCAATGAATCGCCTAGGCCATAAAACGATTATGTGCTTACGCGAACCCTCACTAGGGCCTTGTTTTGGCGTTAAAGGGGGAGCTGCTGGCGGTGGTTATTCTCAAGTCGTTCCTATGGAAGACATTAATTTACATTTTACCGGTGACTTCCATGCCATTGGCGTTGCCCATAATCTATTATCCGCATTAATTGACAATCACATTAATCATGGCAATGCCTTAGATATTGATCCTAGACGCATTCAATGGAAACGCGTTGTTGATATGAATGATAGAGCGCTGCGTAATATTGTGGTCGGCATGGGCGGCCCAGCAAATGGCTATTTACGTGAAGAGGGTTATGATATTGTCGTGGCATCAGAAGTCATGGCTATTCTGTGTTTAGCCACTAGCCGAGCAGACTTTAAAGACCGCTTAGGCCGAATTGTAATTGGTTATAAATCAGATAAAATCACACCCGTTTACGCAAGAGATTTAAACGCCCAAGGCGCGATGGCGGCTTTATTAAAAGATGCGATAAAACCCAATTTAGTCCAAACCCTAGAAAACAATATTGCTATTATTCATGGCGGCCCTTTTGCCAATATAGCCCATGGCTGTAATACCGTTACCGCGACTAAAACAGCACTTAAATTAGCCGACTACGTTATAACCGAAGCAGGCTTTGGGGCGGACTTAGGCGCAGAAAAGTTTATTGATATTAAATGCCGTATGTCTGGACTAAAACCCTCTGCAGTAGTATTAGTCGCTACAGTAAGGGCGTTGAAATTTCATGGTGGCATCACTAAAGAGAATTTAAATACTGAAAACCTAAGCGCACTTGAACAAGGCTTTAGCAATCTTGAACGGCATTATCATAATATTACCCAACATTATGGTTTACCCTGTGTAATCTGTATCAACCACTTTACCTTTGATACTGAAGCAGAAATTACCCTACTGCAACAAAAATGCGAAGCTTTAGGTGCAAAATGTATCGTATCTAAACATTGGGCTCAAGGTGGTGCGGGTGCAGAAGTATTAGCGCATACGGTGTTAGAAGTTACCAATAACAACACAGCTGAATTTACTTATGTGTATGATGAGAATCTCAGTTTATGGGAAAAAATAGAAACCATTGCCACTAAGCTATATGGGGCAAGCCATATCACTGCCAGTGCTAAAGTAAAAGCGCAACTCACAGAATGGAATACGGATTACGGAAAGTTTCCTATTTGTATGGCGAAAACCCAAATGTCCTTCTCAACCAACCCCAACGCCAAAGGCGCACCTTCTGGTCATAGCCTAGAAATTCGGGAAGTAAAACTAGCCAACGGTGCGGGCTTTATTGTCGCTATCGCGGGTGAGATAATGACCATGCCCGGATTGCCTAAAGTGCCTGCTGCTGAGAGAATTGATATTGATAATGATGGCAAAATAACTGGCTTATTTTAAGATAACAAGATCATGAAGACACCTATTCTTTCTATTGAAAATCTAAAGGTTACCTTTAATCATCAACATGTCGTAGTTGATGATTTAAGTCTTACTATCTATCCAAGCGAGACGTTTGCTTTAGTAGGAGAATCGGGGTCTGGAAAGTCAATAACCGCGCTCTCTGTTTTAAGATTACTACCTAATAATGCGGAGATTAATGCGAAATCCATTGCATTAAAAAGTGATAATCTATTAAACAGCAACGAAGAGGAGCTTTGTAAGATTCGTGGTAAACGCATCGGCTTAATATTTCAAGATCCTATGTCGTCACTCAATCCGGTGATGACTATTGGCAGTCAAATTGAAGAAGTCATTAATATCCACTTCTCCTTGCCGCAAAAAGCGGTTAAAGAACAAGTGCTCAAACTCTTGCATCAAGTTGAAATCCCTAATCCAGCACAGCGCGTAAAAGATTATCCACATCAATTATCGGGTGGACAACGACAACGCGTAATGATCGCTATCGCACTGGCAGGCGAACCAGAGTTATTAATTGCCGATGAACCCACCACATCGCTAGATGTGACGATTCAAGCCCAAATCCTGACCTTACTTAAAAATATTCAACAACAAACAGGGATGGCCTTATGGCTCATTAGCCATGATTTAGCCTTAGTCTCTACCATTGCGGATAGAGTTGCAGTGATGCAAAAAGGCAAGCTTGTGGAAACTGGCTTAACGCAAAGTGTTTTTAATGATCCTCAACACCCCTACACCCGCAAGTTAATAGATGCCTTACCCTCAATAAATCACTGCCTGACCCAGACTTATGAAGAACACCCACCACTCTTAAAAGTGAATAACTTTTGTTGTTATTATCCCATTCGTAAAGGTCTATTTAAACGTATCGTTGATTACATTCATGCCGTGGATAATGTAAGCTTTTCTATCCAACAAGGCAAAACACTCGCATTAGTAGGTGAATCGGGTTGTGGAAAAACAACGTTAGGAAAAAGTTTAATCAACTTAATACCGAGTCAAAGTGGTCAGGTTTGGATTGATGGCGTATCGATTAATGACTTAAGTGGTGAAGCCTTAAGAAGAGAACGAGCCAACATCCAAATTGTCTTTCAAGACCCCTTTTCTTCGATGAATCCAAGAATGCTAGTTGGCGACATCATAGCCGAAGGTATCAATGCCTTACGACCTGAGATAAGCGCTTCGGAACGTAAAACCCTGATTCAACAATTATTACATCAAGTTAATCTACCCGCTGATTCAGCCTTGCGCTACCCCCATGAGTTCTCAGGCGGACAAAGACAACGTATCTGTATCGCACGTGCCTTAGCCGTTAATCCAAAGCTCATCATCTGTGATGAACCCACCAGCGCCCTCGATGTATCAGTCCAAAAACAAATCATTCAGTTACTCAAGTCCTTACAACAAGAAAAAGGCCTCAGCTATTTATTCATAACGCATGATTTAAGCGTCGTTGCCGAAATTGCTGATGATGTTGCCGTGATGTATAAAGGAAAAATTATCGAATATGGTACGACGAAACAAATCCTAACCCAACCTAAAGAAGCTTATACAAAACAACTCTTAAGCGCGGTGCCGGCCTTAGCAGTCGCTAGCATTTGACTAATCACCTAATTGACCTCTTAATCGCTGGCGCTAATATGCCCGGGCTTTTAGCTTGCTCTGTACATAAATACACTGGATTTGGCATGATACCCACTCGAGCCAAATCCAATCGATCGGCATCAAAACAAGTCTGTATGGTAATGTCAGCTTCTATTAAGCCATTGCTGTGCTCATGACAAGCTTCTGTCAATAAAGCCATTTCGTGATCAGTTGCTTCAAAAAAACGATCTTTCAGTTGCCAGGCTAAGTCTGCACCCCGAATACCATGCTCGGGATCTCTATGATCATTAAAGCGCCGCGCATCATGAAAAAACGCGAATAACTCGACCACATGCACAGAAGCCTTATTTTCTCTGGCCATCAACAAACCGTTATAACGCACCCGCGACCAATGCCGTATGCCATGAATACCATGCCAATCTAAGCAAAACTGGGCTTTCAAATGCTGTATTAACGCAGGTTTATCGATACGCATAGCTTTTATCTATTTTCATGTAATAACATTATATTTTACATAAAAAACGCAATAATCAAGTGAAGATCACAATATTTAAACCCTGAGCAAGCGTTTTGTAAGCAAGCATTTATAAACTTACCCAATAACCAGCCAAAGCATTTTATAAGGACTTAAAGCTAATTCTGTTATAATCACTCCATTTTATAGTCGATTGAATGACACTATTCTGTTTAATCGCCAATAACAAAGCAATAACGCCTAACAACCTCATCAGCAATTTAATACCGTGGATTTAAAACATATCAGAAATTTCTCCATTATCGCGCATATTGATCATGGAAAATCGACCCTTGCCGACCGTTTTATTCAGATGTGTGGTGGTTTAAGTGACCGGGAAATGTCTGCTCAAGTACTTGATTCAATGGATATTGAAAAAGAACGAGGCATCACAATTAAAGCTCAAAGTGTCACCCTAGATTTTAAAGCTAAAGACGGTGAAACTTATCAGCTTAACTTTATTGATACGCCTGGTCATGTGGATTTCTCTTATGAAGTATCACGTTCTTTAGCGGCCTGTGAAGGGGCCTTATTAGTGGTTGATGCTGCGCAAGGTGTTGAAGCGCAAAGTGTGGCTAACTGCTACACCGCTATTGAACAAGGCTTAGAAGTGGTGCCGGTGCTTAATAAAATCGACCTGCCCTCTGCGGAACCTGAACGTGTTAAAAATGAAATTGAAGAAGTCATCGGCATTCCAGCCGATGAAGCGTTAATGATTAGCGCAAAAACTGGCTTAGGCGTATTAGATGTATTAGAACAATTAGTCATTAAAGTACCTCACCCAGTGGGTGATCCAGAAGGCCCGTTACAAGCATTAATCATTGACTCTTGGTTTGATAGTTATTTAGGCGTAGTGTCGTTAGTTAGAATTATGCATGGGAGTATCCGTCGTAAACAAAAGATTACTATTATGTCGACGGGCAAATCATTTATCGCAGAAAAAGTCGGTGTTTTTACGCCTAAACGTTTAGAAAAAGACCTGTTAAATACGGGTGAAGTAGGCTATGTAGTAGCAGGTATTAAAGATATTTTTGGCGCCCCAGTCGGTGATACTATTACTTGGACTGACAAACCAGCCCTAGAACAACTGACTGGTTTTCAACGCGTCCAACCCCGTGTTTTTGCTGGTTTATACCCTGTTAGCTCTGATGATTATGAAGGCTTACGCGAAGCACTTAATAAATTAAATCTTAATGATGCAGCGTTACAATTTGAACCTGAATCTTCACAAGCTTTAGGCTTTGGATTCCGTTGTGGCTTTTTAGGCATGTTGCACATGGAGATTGTGCAAGAGCGCTTAGAGAGAGAATACAATGTTGACCTCATCACGACAGCACCTACGGTTATTTATGAAGTAATCACCCAAACCAACGAAATTTTAATGGTTGATAACCCCGCCGATTTACCGGATGGCGGCGTGGTTAAAGAAATCAGAGAGCCGATTATTCGTGCGAACATTTTAGTACCCCAAGCTTATTTAGGTGGCGTAATCACCTTATGTATTGAGAAACGCGGCATACAAAAAGATATGCAATACGTAGGTAGTCAAGTATCTTTGAATTACGAAATGCCGTTAAGCGAAGTGGTACTGGACTTTTTTGATCGCTTAAAATCAGTGAGCCGTGGCTTTGCTTCCTTTGACTATGAATTCTTACGCTTTCAACCAGCCGATCTTGTCAAACTGGACGTACTCATCAACGCAGACAAAGTCGATGCTTTATCTATTATCGTACACCGTGATTTAAGTAATAATCGTGGTCGAGATTTAGTGGAAAAAATGAAGGATTTGATTCCTAGACAAATGTACGAAGTCGCGATTCAAGCAGCCATTGGCTCTAAGATTATTGCTCGCTCGACCGTTAAGGCCATGCGTAAAAACGTAATTGCTAAATGTTATGGCGGTGATATTAGCCGTAAAAAGAAGTTGTTAGAAAAACAAAAAGCCGGTAAAAAACGCATGAAACAAGTGGGCAACATTGAGATACCTCAAGAAGCCTTCTTAGCCGTATTACAATTGAATAAAGAATAAGCGCACATAAACCCTAAACTTATCACTCATTAGACGAAACTATGGATTACGATTTTTCTTTTTACCTGTTTGTTGCAACAATTGTAACTGGCATTATCTGGGGCGGTTATTTACTACTTCTTAAATATAGAGGTGAAACCTTTAGTGAAGAAACCGAGCCATTCTACGTTGAATATGCCCGATCTTTTTTCCCTATCGTATTGATCGTATTGTTACTTCGATCCTTTATAGCCGAACCTTTTAGAATCCCCTCAGGTTCTATGATGCCGACTTTATTAGTGGGCGATTTTATTCTGGTTAATAAATTCACTTACGGCATTCGCTTACCCGTCATTAACAAAAAAATATTTGAAGTTAATAAACCTGAACGTGGCGACATTTTTGTATTCCGGTATCCTAAGGACCCCACTGTTGATTACATCAAACGTATCATAGGTCTACCTGGTGACAAAATTGAATACCACAACAAAAGACTGACTGTTAATGGTCAAGACGTTAAGGAAACATCGTTAGGCACTTATCATGGCGTAGGCCAAGGTGAGGATATGACCGGAGCCGAAGAGTTTATAGAAAACTTAACGGGTATAGAACATAGCATTTTAATTAGAAATAATGCCCCAACGGTTGAGTTTGTTTACGAAGTACCCGAAGGTTCTTACTTCGCTATGGGTGATAACCGTGATAATAGTAACGACAGTCGATACTGGGGCTTTGTACCTGAAGCCAATTTAGTCGGTAAAGCTTTCTTTATCTGGATGAATTGGGATTTAGAGAATGGCGGTATCGGTTTCAGCCGAATTGGAACAATTTTAAAATAGGAATAAGCCAATAGTGCTTTTTGAGTACAACAGATTTAATCAAACAATATTTAACCCTAACTGTTTACAACCACAACTACGGACGGTAGCTTGTGATTAAAAAAGCAGATGTTTTATGTAGAAAACTAGGGTTAAGCTTTAATAATCCAGAACTATTTATTGCGGCACTCACTCATCGCAGTGCCCATGCAAAAAACAATGAGCGCTTGGAGTTCTTAGGAGACTCCATTTTAGGCTTTGTGATTGCCCAAAAGTTATATGATCTTTTTCCTGAAGCCAGTGAAGGAGTACTGAGTCGCTTAAGAGCCAGTTTAGTTAATCAAGGCTCCTTAGCGGAATTAGCTCGACAACATAATCTAGGTGATTATTTATTATTGGGTTCAGGTGAACTAAAAAGCGGTGGCTTTCGAAGAGACTCTATCCTATCTGACGCCTTAGAAGCCATTATGGGCGCCTTATTTAAAGACCAAGGTATAGAGGCGAGTAAAACATGGATAGAAACATTATTTAACGATAAACTTAACGAGTTATCCTTAGATAATTGGCAAAAAGACCCAAAAACCCAACTGCAAGAATTAATGCAGTCCAAAAAACAAGAACTCCCTGAATACACATTAGTCACCATGTCAGGACTGGCACATGAACAGACTTTTAAAGTGAGATGCCAGATTCCTGTATTGGACATTACGTGTATTGGCTCAGGAATATCCAGAAAAAAAGCCGAGCAAGCAGCGGCAGAACTTATGCTAGAACAACTTAATAAGGTTAATGAATGAATTGTGGTTTCGTAGCGCTAATTGGGCGTCCTAATGTTGGCAAATCTACGCTGATGAATCATTTACTGAAGCAAAAAATCAGTATTACCTCACGCAAACCCCAAACCACAAGACATCGTATTTTAGGTATCAACACGACCGAAGCCGGGCAAGCCATTTATATGGATACCCCTGGGATGCATAATAATGAATCTAAAGCCCTAAACCGCTATTTAAATCGAACGGCTGAGACAACACTATTAGGTGTTGATGTGATTGTCTGGTTAATTGATGGTTTATCTTGGCATGAATACGATGAGGTTATCTTTAAAAAACTTGAACAAGCCGGATTACCCGTTATTCTGGCCGTTAATAAAGTTGATAAAGTTAAAGAGAAGGATGAAATATTGGCGTTCTTTTCTGAAGCACAGCATCGGTTTCCCTTTAAGCATTTGGTGCCAATTTCTGCATTAAAACGCACTAACCTTTCAGAGTTAGAAAGTTTAATCATGGAATTATTACCCGAACAGGACTTAATCTATCCTGAAGATCAAATTACTGATCGACCAGAACGTTTTCTTGCTGCAGAAATTATCCGAGAAAAACTGACTCGCCGTTTAGGAGATGAAGTGCCTTATGCCCTAACAGTCGAGATGGAACGCTACGAAGAGCATGAAAATATAACCAAAATTTACGCCATTATCTGGGTAGAAAGACTCGGTCAAAAAACCATCGTTATAGGTAAAGACGGCGAAATGCTTAAAAGTGTCGGTACCGATGCCCGTGTTGATATAGAAAAGCTAATCGATCAAAAAGTGTATTTACAATTATGGGTTAAAGTTAAAAAGAATTGGTCAGATAATGAACGAGCCATGCAAAGCCTAGGATTTAATGACGGATAACCTGGTTTATTTACAACCTGCTTATATTCTTGCGCAGCGTAAATATCGAGAAACCAGTTTAATTATAGATGTACTGACTCGGGATTTTGGCAGAATCGCCTTATTAGCCAAAGGTGTCAGAAAGGCTAAATCCAAAACAGCCGGCCTTCTACAAGCCTTTATCCCTTTAGAAGTATCTTATTTTGGAAAATCTGATCTAAAAACGCTGAGTCACGTTGAAATATCAGGAGGGCATGAGGATTTACATGGCATTGCCCTCTATTGCGGCTTTTATGTCAATGAACTCATCACCTGTTTTTTACATAAATATGATCCACACCCAGAGGTATTCGACTGTTATAAAGCCTGTATTGCCAAACTCCTAGAAACCGATAAGATTGAAGAAACCTTACGTATTTTTGAACTGGATTTAATAACCGCCTGTGGATATGGCTTGGAACTCGATTATGATGCTAACAACACCCCCATCAAACCTGAATTGACCTATCATTTTGATTTAGAACAGGGTGCGATATCGGCTATAGATGGGCAATTTTCTGGAAAAACCTTAATTGCTCTTAACAACAAACAATTGATAGATACTCAAACGTTATTGGAAGCCAAATTGCTAATGCGCAAAGCCATTGCGACTTATCTCAATGGCAAACCCTTAAAAAGTAGAGCTGTTATTAACCAAATCATGCAACATTTAGAAAAATGAAACCATCGAATATATTATTAGGCGTTAACATTGACCATATTTGTACCATTAGACAAGCCCGAGGCACACGCTATCCAGACCCCGTGCAAGCTGCACTCATGGCAGAACAAGCCGGCGCTGATGGAATCACGGCTCATTTACGAGAAGACCGCAGACACATCCAAGATAGAGATTTGTTCTTATTAAAAGAAACCTTACAGACTCGTTTAAATATGGAAATGGCTGTAACCGATGAAATGATTGGCATCGCCTTACGAGTATTACCTTACGCCTGCTGTTTAGTCCCAGAAAAACGCGAAGAATTAACCACGGAAGGCGGCTTAGAAATTGCCGGAAATATTAGTCGCATGAAAGACGCCTGTAGTGCTTTAACAGCCGCCGGCATAGAAGTGTCTCTATTTATTGATCCTGAAAAAGTCCAAATAGATGCAGCTATTACTGCGGGTGCTCCCGTCATTGAACTGCACACTGGCTGCTACGCAGATGCAAGCACTCCAGAAGAAAAGTACGTTGAACTCAATCGTATTACAGAAGCCGCCAAATACGCACACAGCGCTGGCTTACAAGTAAATGCGGGGCACGGTCTAAACTTTCATAATGTTGAAGCTATTTGCGCCATTCCAGAAATTGTTGAGCTAAATATTGGTCATTCAATTATTGCTCAAGCATTATTTGTCGGTTTAGCACAGGCGGTAAACGATTTAAAAACAGTTATGAGACAAGCACGGCTAGTTTCATTAAATTAAGCGACAATCAAAATATCTGCTGCTACCAAGGCAGGATGCGTAGTTGTTCCTAAAATGGCTACCTCAATCGCTGCCCCTTTAGCACTCCCATCAGCATCGTAATATAAGCCACCCGTTGTGCTGTTATAAATCAAGTGCGAGGTTGCCGTAGTGCCACTCGTTGCAGCCGTACTAGATACAAATTCTTTTGCCGTTAACGTGGTTCCCAA
>CAIQNQ010000171.1 GCA_903873165.1 uncultured Methylococcaceae bacterium
ATCCTTAATCGTTGCTATGTGTTGTTTCGATAAAGTGATCATTCTCTTTGGTTTTGAACGGTAAAATTAGCTCCGTAGGATACACCTGTTTTAAGGGTAATCTGATGAAAATTTGTAGAGATTATTTTTTGCGAGTTACCTAACTTGACGGTTTCTTGTTTGTAAGCAGCCGTTAAAATATCTTTCCATTCTTCTGCGTCCAGCTTTGCCATTTGACCATTAACCGGCCATTGCAACTGATCAGCAAAAGCGTTCAAAATTGGCCATTGAGCCGCATTGTTTGCTAGTGTTCTTGTTTCTGGCTGAATCACTACGACATGGGTTTTATCAATAGGCAAATCTTCAATCGCGCGTTTGGCGTGACATTTTGATGTGTTGTCTTTAACTTTAAATGTCACTTTCATTTACTTAAAACCCATAAATGCCATCATTCCGGCATCCCTAGTATGTTGATTAGTCCTGCCATCAAACCCTGTAATTTTTTTAAACATAGCAGCATTAATTTTTCCCGATGGATGAACTGATTTGTATTTCACATTCTTGATATTTAAATAATCAATTATTAGCTCCGCTTCTCTTAAGCATGAACCAACATTTACCCCTGTTCTTTGAATTGTTTTAACGGACTTTGCTCTGTTATGCCAAACGCTCTTAGTGTTTGGTGATTCAACAATAAAAAAAGCTAATGGGTATTTATCAATGCACTCAATAGCCCCCCAAAAATTAGAAGTAACTAAATTTATTAGCTTTCCACCATCACACATTGCAATACCTGTATTTTGCCCAGGGTCGATTCCAATAATCATGCGTTAGCCGATCTTGTCATCATCTGAAATTTTTCAGAACATCGATTCAATTTATGCTTATGGCTATTTCTACCACTACCACACAAGGTGCATTTTGAAGTTTGAATATTGATGCTCGGCTTGCTTGAGCGTGATCTTTCGCGTTGCAATGCTAAAATAGGGTCGTGTAGGCTATTACTCATTATGCTTCAACTCCCGAATTTATTAACAATTGCTCTGCCCTTTCAATTATTAATTTGCTCTCAAGTTCTTTATTTTTTCGATAATTTTCACGATCCAATATGGCTTGGTGCTTCATTTGCTCAAGCTTTGCTTGACCGTCTTTCATGGCTTGACTTAACTCTTTCCACCTTGCCCTTAAATTTTCATCATTGTTTGGCATACTGGTTACTTTGCCAGTTAATAAACCAGCAATAACACCCGCGTCTTGTGGTGCAGGTAGGTACTTATTGGCTACTTGCTGCGTAATACGACCCGTTAACACAGCATTTTCAAGTACAGGCTGAATAAGGTCTTTGTCATAACCCACGCAAACCTTCCACAAAACAGGTTTTTGGGTGATCAAAGCTTCGTTGCATAAACTCTCATAAGCCCCCTTAAACGCCATCCTTGCCGCAATCCTGTCGCCATCAACGATCAAGTCATACGCTATCGAGTACGCTTCTGCCATCTCTTCTGTCCAAACCACCGTTTGATGCTCATTCATTGGCATCATTGCCCACGATTCATCAGCATTTAAGCACTTCACCTTCCTGATGTCAGGAAGGTGATTAATAATTTCGTCGGGTGTTGGAAAGAATTTACTCGAGCGCAAATGGGCAATAAATGCTTTCTCCACACTCTCGATCTCGAAGTAATTATTCACAGCCCTATAAGAATTTCCCCGACTTTTTTCATTACATGATAGACTTTTGCCATACAAACATCCCCTTAAGCAATGAAACTGAGCGATCACGATTTACGACAAATTGATGAAGAGAGAATCAAAACTC
>CAIQNQ010000172.1 GCA_903873165.1 uncultured Methylococcaceae bacterium
CCCGCTAAAACAGCTGCAATCATGACCCACTCAACTGTTTCTGCACCTTGCTCATCAGCAAGGAATTTTTTGATAGCATTTTTCATAATGAATCCTTATAAAAATATTAATTTATAAATCATTGAATTTATTGTTCATTGATTTAAAAGACATAAAATAGATTATTTTCTGCCTCTCTTTTAAAAATAGACTATATTTTCAAAAAGGAAAGAAAATAACGAAAATAATTTAATTTTAAATACACAAAAACCCTTACTAACAAGATAAGCGGCTGTTATTAATAAAGTATTTATCAACGGATATTTTCTACATATTGCTCTAAGCGGATTAAATTATCATTGGCTTTTTTATAAAACTCGGGCGACGCCTGTATCGCCGTTTGCAAATACTTTTTTGCAATTGGGTAATCACCCTTAAGCATTGCTATATATCCCACGTTATTATTAGCTTCAGCATTATTAGACACCTTACAAAACCCACTATAAGCCAGATCATAATTTCTTAAATTGGCTTGCAGTAACGCTAAGTTATACAAGGTTCTTTTGTAGTCAGGTTCAACCGCTAGGGCTTTTAAATAATACCCTTCAGCCTCTTTATATTTATTTTCTGAGTAATAGGCAAAACCGAGATTATTAAGCAACTCCGCAGAGTTAGGGTTAAGATTGTCCGCCTTATTAAAATATATTTTCGCGTTATACTGATCACCTTGCAAATCAGCAATAATCCCTAAACCATTATAAGATCGCCAACTTTGCACTTTGCTGATAACTTGAGCCAAGTTACTTTTTGCCTGCTCATACTTACGTTGTTTAAGTTGTAACAAGCCATATTGTTCAAGAACTTCTAAATTATTAGGCTGTAGTTTAATAAGCAATGTTAAAGATAGCTCGGCTAAAGCATAGTTTTTTATAAGCGTATAAAAATCAGTCATTCTTTTTAAAAGAATGGCATTATTAGGTTCTAATTGATAGGCCTCAACATAATAAAGTTGAGCTAAATCCAGCTTATCCTCTTGTATGGCCTTTTCTGCTTTAAGTAATGCTTCATCAACTGAACTGACTGATAAACCTAAACTCTTAACAAATTGTTCTGCGTTTTTACCATCTTCACTCACAGTTGCTTTAGGTGGTTTTGTTGCGCATGCTGAAAAGCACAAAACACATACCACCTGCATTACATGAATTAATTTACGCACTTTTAATTTTGTAACCATAAATAAAATTCTCCTTAGACTCAATCAAAATATGTGTGATATCTGATATCCAATAGTTCTGCTTTATAAATGCTTAAAGGAAAGTAAAGCAGGAACCAAAACCACCATCAAAAAAGCGGGTAATAAACAAGTTGCTAATGGAAATAATAATTTAACTCCCAACTTGGAAGCAATTTCTTCAGCACTTTGAGTACGCTTATCACGTAATTCTTCTGCAAATACACGTAATGATTCTGCTACATTAGTACCAAAGCGCATACTTTGGGTTAAGGCTGAAACTAGCCCTCTGATACTATCAACCCCTGTTCTTTCTACTAAGCGCCGAAGCGCTGTGTGCCGCTCTATTCCTGCCCGAGTTTCTGCAATAACTAATTGCAATTCAGAGGTTAATTCTGGGTGGCTGTTGCCCATTTCTTTAGTCACTTTTTGAAGCGCAGCATCCAAACTTAAACCAGCCTCACAACAAATCACTAACATATCCAAGACATCAGGAAATGCTCTTTGAATTATTTTCTGTCTCTTCTTTATTAAAACATCCAAGACAATACTCGGACCTAAATATCCCAAGCCCACAGCCACTATAATCCTATCAAAAAAATAATTACTTTTTATGCTAGGGATAAAAAACATGACGATGATCATCAAAATGGGTAATAAAACCATAAGAATAACTTTTATGGCAAAATAGTTCAGTAAGTTACTTTTTAAATGCAAACCCGCATAATGTAGACGATAACTAGTTCTATCCAATAAAGGTTTATTAGACGGCACAAATACGCTTTGATGTTTATGTAGTTTTTCTAAAAAACCAATCGTACCCAAGTAGCCACCTTCCGCATTTATTTCTCGTTTATAGCGCCTACGGACAGGATTAAATGCCTCAGTTAATAGCATAATGATAACGACTATCAGTATAAACATTGCCCCAAAGACCAAACCAAGAAAGACTCGATCATCACTAACTGAAACTCTTATTAAATCTACAACATACTCCATTACACCTCCTCATGCATCAATATTGATAATCCAACGAATCCAAACCATTGCCACCAATTCCAAGCCGATAAAAATTCCTATATAAACAAATTTATCAGGTGATTCATACAAAGGCACAAAATAATCTGGACTCATAAAGTTAATGATTAAAAATAACCCCATGGGTAACAATACCAAAATCCAGGCCGACATAATTCCCTCTGCAGAAAGTGTTTTAATTCGCCTTTGCAGTTTAAATCGACCATTTAATACGCTACTAATTTTTAACAGCACCTCGGCAAGATTACCGCCAGTTTCTCTTTGAATAATAATAGCGGTACTCATAGCCATTAAACTAATACTGGGCACTCGTTGAATCATTAGGGAAAAAGCCACAGATACATCTCGACCATAATTAATCTCTTGATAAGTCATATCAAACTCCTGACTAATAGGGTTTTGCATTTCATTAGCAACCATTTTCATACATTCAGAAAATGAATAACCAACGCTCAATGCTTTTGACATGATGTGCAATGCCTCAGGTAGTTGTTCTTCAAATTTACTTAAACGCTTAATCTTATTATGTTTTAACCACCAAAATGGCAATACAGCAGCAATTAATAACGCAAATAAGGCGAGCAGCCATTGATTAAAATAGCCATACACTAGCCCCGCACTCACTATAGAAAACACGACTACCCTCAACACAAACTGGTAAGCCATTAACTTAACGCCCGCCTGTTCCAACAATATTTTTAAACTGATACACTCTAAAAATAATTCAACTTTTCTTTCAAAAGGCTTTAAGTTATTTAAATAGTTGACTTTTATGATAGAAAGTCCTTCTTCACCGCTACTCAATAAAACATCTGCTAAACGCTGTCGTAAACGGATACTATCTTGCCGACGAGTGCCAAATGTGGGTAATAAAAGCAATTGAGAAACCAACAATACTGTTACAAATACAATCACTACAAATAAAAAAACGGCATTATTATTCACACACTATTCCCTTAAGCCAGATTTTGAACAAATACTTTCATGTCCACTTTTAAGCCTTTTTGCTTCATAAGACCTAGACATTTAGGCACCACTCCCGTTGCACAAAACTCACCTAAGACCCGACCCTCTGCATCGACACCAATGCGCGTATATTTAAATATTTCCGACATGGTTATTACCTCTCCTTCAAGACCTTCTATTTCACAGATACTGACAACTCTTCTACTTCCATCCTCAAAACGGGTTAATTGAATGACTAAATGAATCGCTGAAGATATCTGTTTTCTGATAGCTTTAGCCGGCATATCCATACCAGACATAAAAATCATATTTTCTAACCGCGCCAACGCATCTCTTGCATTATTAGCATGCACAGTGGTTAAAGAGCCTTCATGACCCGTATTCATCGCCTGTAACATATCAAAAGCTTCACCACTTCTTACTTCTCCTATTACAATTCGATCGGGCCGCATTCTCAACGCATTACGCACTAAGTCTCGTAAGGTAATCTCGCCTTTACCTTCAATATTAGCTGGCCTTGTTTCTAAACGTAAAACGTGCGGTAATTGCAGTTGTAACTCTGCGGAATCTTCTAAAGTAATGATGCGTTCATTATTAGGAATAAAATTTGAGATGGCATTCAATATTGTTGTTTTACCTGAGCCTGTGCCACCAGAAATCAAGATATTCACTTTAGCTTGTGCGGCGGCCTTTAAAAACTCGGCCATGTAATCAGTTAATTCGTCTTTTTCTACCAAATCATCTAAAGCCATGTCAATAACTGCAAAACGTCTGATGGATAATGAAGGTCCATCAATAGCTAAAGGCGGGATAATGGCATTAACACGAGAACCATCCGCTAATCTAGCATCAACCATAGGCGAGGACTCATCAATTCTACGACCTACCTTAGTTACAATTCGATCAATTATTTTCATCAAATGATTATTATCATTGAATTTAACTAAGGTTAACTCTAACTTACCAAACCTTTCCACATAGACTTTATCAAAACCATTTACTAAAATATCACTGATGGTGGGATCGTGAAGCAAGGCTTCTATCGGCCCTAAGCCTAAAATATCATTCTCAATCTCTGTTATTATTTGCTGACATATCTGATTATTTAAGGGTATGGCTTGCTCATCAATTAATCTTTGAGTGACTTTTCTGATCTGTTGCCGAGCTTCTTGATTATTTAGTCCACTGATTAAAGATAAATCCAAGGTATCCAATAACTTTGTATGAATGCTTTGTTTAAACTCTATCTCTAGTGGCGTAAATATTTTTATGGCTATCGGAATATAAGTGGCTCTTTTATTAGCTACACCTAAACTCGAATTGATTTGACTTTCATGTTTAATTTTATAGTTATCTAACTTAGAAAACCCCTCTAATCTTGTTTTTAATTCCATTATTTTGCGCTCTCAATTAGCGTACACTAAGTCATATTTAAATAAAATATAACCTTGTTATTAGATCTCTTTTAAATATAGGATAAGAATTACGAAAATTCAAAAAAATAATTAAAATACTTTCTGAACTGCAATTTATAAAACATTGCTTATCAAAAAACTCAGGTTAAAAAGAACTAATAACATTTATCCTATCCATAAATTAGATAGGGATAATTTATTGTAATTTAAATGATTAAAGCTCGTGAGTTGAGCTTTTTACTGGGGGGAGTCGTTACAAATTAAACATAATGACTATCAAATCATTAAATCATTCAAAGAATTCGCCAGCACTTGACCTAACTGAGTTAAGCATTGGCTTTGGGCTTTAACCATTAAAGCATAGTCGGTGGTAGAGGCAGGAATACGGCAGTCAAAACGTTTATCAAGGCTAGGTTTATCTTTTGGCTTTATGGACCATTGCGCAAGTAACTGACTTTGCCCCTGTGCATCAATCATCAACTCCAACACATCAACACTCACTTGATAATCAGTCTCTTGTCTCTGAGACCAAGGATACCTCAACAGATGGTCTGTATTTAATTGACTAGGCAATGTTTCATACAGGGCTAATAATATATTTTGATCCAGCTTTTCTGCCCAACGATGCTCTTCTGATAAAGTATATTGATTGTCAGAAATAGCGACCAACATTTGCGGACGATTCAGGTATTCTGGAATCTTAATCGGCCCTAAGCCGACTGTAACATTTTTTAAATTATCCACAGATTTTTTATTTAACTTAAGCCCGACATTGGCAGATAAGCGGTAAAACTCCACAGGCTTAGCGTCATGCACACAAGCCGTCACTAACCCACTTAAAACTATCACCGCCAATAATCGGCTTAATTTAATATCACCCTCAAACTTACTATTTAATTGCATCGTATTACTCCTTACCCTTGCCGTAAATAATTGCATCAGGATGACGTTCTAAATAGTCCGTCAATTGTTTTGTGGATTGAGCAGCGTCTCTTAATGCCTCTAGTGATTGCCATAATGGCGCATCAGGTGCCGCTAAAGCTTCAACTGACCCCATTGCATGTTTAGATTCATTTAAGACAGTAGTTGCCGTTCCCAACGTTTTTTCTGTAGATAACAACACTGGCTTTATATCCTGAGAAAATTGATTGACCATAAAACGGGTATCCGTCATCGTGCCATTTAGATTTGCAACTAAGGGTACTAATTCACGATTGAGATTTTCAATCAAAATAGAAGTTTCTTTTAATGTTTTACTTAAAGCGGCACGATCTTTCTTTAATTCATCAGAAGTCGCCATAACACGCAATTCTTTTAAAGTAACGGCAAAGTCATTAACTATTTGTTCTATAGGTAATTGTTTAATATTTGTTAAAACCTCCTCTGCAGCATCCTTAATTTGATCAACTGCAGAAGGCACAGCCGGTAATTCTGGCAAGCCTTTATAATCGCTTCCCACTAAATTAACTGGCATATTTCGATAAAAACTAAACTCTACATATAACAATCCAGTGAGTAAACTTTGCGTTTGTAATTGCGCTTTTAAGCCTGCATCGATCAACTGTCGGGCATTTTTCTTACGCACTTCTGGACTTACATTCACTTGAAACGGATGTCCAGTTGAATCAAGCATACTACTCGGATCAATTTCAATCACCACTGGCTTGGTAATCTTTTTGGCATCCTCGTTAAGTTCTAAAGAGATTTCTTTTACCGTTCCAATTTGCACACCCTGCAATTTAACAGGCGCCCCAACATTAAGGCCATTTAAAGCAGAATCAAAGTAAATGACATATTCTAGTTTTCGTTTAAAAAACTGCCCACCGCCAAAAACTAACACGGCAATAACAAGTAATATTAAGGCACCCACTAAAAACGCACCAATGGCGAAAGGATTAGCTGGCTTACTCATAATTCATTATGCTCCTGAATATTTATTTTATGCAGACTCTGCTTTTCCATTAAACCCCGCGTTAAAAAACGCAGCACTTTCGGATCGCTTGATTCAGCCAACAATTGCTTAGGAGGCCCTCCCGCAATCATCGTTTTAATATCAGCGTCCAAAAACACCGAATTCGTGCCAATGGCAAAAATACTGGCCAATTCATGAGTCACCATCACAATAGTAGAACCCAAGTTATCACGTAAACTACGAATTAAATCATCCAGAAGCTTTGCACTAATAGGATCTAAACCCGCAGAAGGCTCATCGAAATATAATATTTCAGGGTCTAAAGCCATGGCTCTAGCTAAACCCGCCCGCTTTTGCATACCCCCACTAATTTCTGCTGGGTAATAATCTTCAAATCCAGCCAAACCAACTAGAGCTAGTTTGTAAGACACAATCTCGCGGATGCGCATAGCACCTAGTTTAGTATGCTGAGACAGTGGTAAAGCAATATTTTCGGCTAAGGTCATAGAACTTAATAATGCTCCACTTTGAAACAACACCCCAGTACGCTGCAAAATTCGTTGTCGCACATTAATATCAGCTTCCCATAGACTCTCTGTTCCATAAAATACTTGACCTTTAGCGGGATGTTGTAAGCCAATTAAATGCATTAATAGCGTACTCTTACCGCAACCACTCCCTCCCATAATGATAAAAATGTCACCACGATTAATAGTAAAATCCAAATCGCGCTGAATAACAAAATCACCATAAGCCATAGTCATATTTCTAATAGTTAAACAGGGCGTCGCCATATTTTAAATACCTAGACGATTACAAATCAGAGTCATCGTCGAATCGGCAATAACAATAAATACAATACATGTCACTACTGCAGAAGTCGCTGCTTTACCGACAGCAGACGCACTTCGTCCACATTGCATCCCGCGCATACAACCGGACAAGGCAATCAACACACCAAACACCGAACATTTGGTAACCCCCACCATTAAATCTTTAAGATGAATCGCACCAGATGTGCGCTCGAAATATTCTAAGAATGACACATCAAAAAAACCTACCGTCACTAAAGAGCCGCCAATAATACCCATTAAGTCTGCATATAGGCAGAGCATCGGCATAATTAAAATTAATGCCAACATACGCGGTAAAACTAAAAACTCCATCGGTTTAAAACCCATGGTTTTAAGGGCATCAATTTCGCTGTTCACTTGCATAGTACCCAGTTGCGCCGCAAATGCCGCACCCGTTCTACCTGACATAATAATGGCTGCCATAAAGCCACCCATTTCTCGAGTCATACCCAAACCCACCATGTCAGCAATATAAATTTGCGCTCCAAATAAAGCTAATTGTAACGCCCCCACAAAAGCCAAAATCAAACCGATTAAAAAACTAATCAAGGTGACAATAGGTACAGCAGAAGGCCCACAGTCTTGGATATTAATCCATAAGTCAATATTTCTAAATCGGGCTTTTCCCCGCACCAAAGCACCGACACTCAGAACAGTTTCTCCGATAAAAATGAGTAAAGAACTGGCTTCATTTGCGGCATTGATTGCGCCTTGACCAATAACTTCTAACCAGCGTCGTTTAGTATCATGACGTTTTGCATCTAAGCGTTCAGGCACTGCATACACCAAACTTAATAAGCCTTGTATGCCTTCAGGTAACGTTGTAGTATCCACTTCTATACATTGATGAACACCCTGATCAATAACCCGAATTAAATCTGTCATCAACAGACTGTCCCAGTGCCCCAAAGCCTGAGTAGAAAAAACCAGTCGTTTTATAGTTGAGCCTTTAAGCATTTGCGTTAATAACGGCTCTAAAGACGGCGTATCAGCGTCCAACACCCAATCACCCGCTAAGGCGAGTTCTATCGTTGCATCGTGCTGAATTAACTTTATTTCACAAGGCAAATAAGTTGCAATCATAACTGAAGGGTTTAAATGTAATAAAAAAATATCATACTGCCATGACAAAATCATTAAAGATAATCACTTTGTAACTTTAGTGTACTTTATCGTTGATCTTTATTCTACAAACATCAGCGTTTGATTTGGCAAGCCCATGACTGAAAACGTCCATCATGATATGATTTCTTCTTTTGCAAAAAATTATCATGTCTGAAGACTACACCCTCGATCGTGATTATTCACTCGATGCTTTAAAGGTTCCACCCAACTCAATCCAAGCTGAACAATCTGTATTAGGTGGATTGATGCTTGATAATCAAACATGGGACACGATTGCCGACCGCGTAGTTGAAACCGATTTTTATCGCCGCAGCCATCAACTTATCTTCAGAAAAATTGAAGAACTGGCTGAAAAGCAAATTCCTTTTGACGTCATCACCTTATCTGATGCTTTAAAAAGCATAGGCGAGTTAGAAAATGTCGGCGGTTTAGCCTATTTAATCTTATTGGCGAAAGATACACCGAGTGCTGCCAATATTACTGCGTATGCGGACATTGTTAGAGATCGTTCTGTCTTACGACAACTAATCCATATTGGCACTGAAATATCTAACTCTGCGTTTAATCCTGAGGGCCGAGATACCGCCGAACTCTTAGAAAATGCCGAACGCCAAGTTTTTCAAATCGCTGAACAACGCCAACGTGGTCAAGCCGGTGGCTTTATTTCCATCAAACAACTCCTCTCAAAAGCCGTTGATAAAATTGAAACCCTCTATGAACAAGAAGGATCTATTACGGGTGCGAGCACTGGCTTTACCGATTTTGATGATTTAACTTCTGGATTACAACCCGCTGATTTAATTATTGTCGCTGGTCGACCTTCTATGGGTAAAACCACTATTGCCATGAACATGGCCGAGAATGTCGCCTTAAAAACCAATAGTCCAGTCGCTGTATTTAGTATGGAAATGCCTGGTGACTCATTAGCCATGCGAATGATGTCATCTTTAGGGCGGATTGACCAAAATAAAGTCAGAACCGGCAAATTAGAAGATGATGATTGGCCGCGCTTAACCTCCGCCATCAATTTACTTGCCAGCACTCAATTATTTATTGACGACTCACCGGCCTTAACGCCCACTGAAGTAAGAGCGCGAGCCAGACGTTTAGCGCGTGAGCATGGTCAACTTGGCTTAATTGTGGTCGATTATCTACAGTTAATGCAATCCCCTTCCAGTGGTGATAACCGCGTACAACAAATCTCGGACATTTCCAGAGGCTTAAAAGCCTTAGCCAAAGAACTCAATGTCCCCGTGATTGCGCTCTCACAGCTTAACCGTAATTTAGAGCAACGCCCTAATAAACGCCCGGTCATGTCTGATTTAAGAGACTCTGGAGCGATTGAGCAAGACGCCGACTTAATTGTATTTGTATATCGAGATGAGGTTTATAACGAAGATAGTCCAGATAAAGGCATTGCTGAAATCATTATCGGCAAACAAAGAAATGGGCCATTGGGAACGGTTAGATTAACTTTCTTGGGTCAATACACCCGCTTTGAGAACTTTGCCGGCACGCCTTATAGTTCTGGGGATTATGAATGATCCCGGCGGCTTATGCGGTACTGAATATAGATGCGGCTCAACATAACTTACAACAAGTTCGCCGCTATGCACCTCACGCCAAAATCATGGCTGTTATTAAAGCCAACGGTTATGGACACGGCTTATTACGCATAGCTCAAGCCTTAAAACCAGTTGATGCTTTTGCGGTTGCCCGTGCTGATGAGGGCATCCGCTTACGCAAAGCGGGCATTAAAACCCCTATTACTGTTTTAGAAGGCTTTACCTGTCACGAAGAATTAAACGAACTATTACTCTATCAATTGGATGCCGTTGTACACTCGTTTTGTCAGTTGGAAATTTTAGCTGAAAGACCTGAATGTCATGAACTGGCGATCTGGTTAAAATTGGATACTGGCATGAACCGTTTAGGTTTTAAAGCGAGTGAATATAAAGCGGTGTTTGAACAGTTACAGCAGTGTGCCATCATTAAGTGCCCAATCAATTTAATGACGCATTTAGCCAATGCCGATGCTAAAGAAGACCAAACAACAGCCACGCAAATCAACTTATTTACCGACACTATCAACAATCTGCAATTGGCTGACCCTAGCCAAAACCAACGCAGTATCGCTAACTCAGCTGGGATTTTAGCGTGGCCATCAGCGATAACTGATTGGGTAAGACCCGGCGTCATGCTGTACGGTATATCCCCGTTTGCTGAAAGCACTGGCGCACAACTCAATTTAAAGCCCATCATGAGTTTACACTCCCGCTTAATTGCCGTTAAACACTTAAGCCAAGGCGATAAAGTGGGTTATGCTGGCACCTGGATTTGCCCTAAAGACACCACATTAGGTGTTATTGCGATTGGCTATGGTGACGGCTATCCCCGCTATGCCAAAGCAGGCACACCCGTATTAGTTAACGGTCAACGCGTCCCGTTAATTGGTCGAGTTTCTATGGATATGATTACCGTTGATTTAGGATCACAACCTGACGCCAAAGCAGGCGATCCGGTGACACTATGGGGAGAAGATTTAGCCGTTGAAGAAATAGCCCTGTGTGCAGACACTATTCCTTATACTTTAGTATGTGGCATTACCCAAAGAGTACAGATCGTGGAAAAATCTGTACTCCAAGCAAATCATTAACACGCTATCTAATAAAATCTCCCCTAACCCCTCTTTATCAAAGAGAGGGACTGAATAATTACAATGATAGTGTTAAGCATAAATTAGATTTTAACTGCAATTGCCGCGACAACTGCTTGTTCCGGCAATTCTAGCTCGATCTTCAACAGCGCATAAGCTAAAGGCATAAAGGGGGCTAATTGCGGAATAACAGGAATTGGAAAAGCTTTACCCAACACAAAGGCAAACGTATTATTCAACCAAGGCTTATTAGAGTTAACTTTTTGCAAAATGAATTTATAAGCACCATTATCTAAAATAATCCCAAACTGCTCAGCCCGTACTTCAATCGCTTCAGTTTCACCATATAACAACGTATTTGCATAAACGGTTCTAGCATCTAAATCGACCGCATAATCTTTAACTTCTGCAATGCCTTTCAACTTTAAGTTAACCGCCCACAATACAATAGACTTAGGCATCCACTTGATGCCTAGTTTAATTAATGCTACTAAAAATCCCATGTTATCTCCTCTAAATTATTTGATTGATTGAACTGTTACAAAACTATATTGTTAAAAGCAACGAGCCTTTTCAGGATCAATTGCACTTTGCCTTTCCGGGCTTATTTTACCAGCTTGTCTGTCTAGATTAACTACATTTACACCAATACGCTTAACTTGCACTACTACATTTTTCATTTAATAATAATCTAGAAGTGCAATTTTGCAGAGGTCTTAAGCAAAGCTGCCACTGAATCCGGTGAATACCGCGAGCAACACCCCAAGAGCTATCAGTACAGTTAGTTCTGTAATCAATGCCGGAGTTGGTTAGATCAGCTATACGGAAGTAGGCATTCAAATCGTTGAACGCTGAATATTGGCATCCCTACGCAATCGGCAGTTCTTTTCACTCAACGATCTAAATCAAAGGCCTTTTAAAAGTGATCTGGCTCACGTGGCAATTATTTTTTGCTAGTTACCTTAATACGCTGTTAAAAAAATAATCAACTTTCCATCAAGGCTTCTAGTTCGTTCCATCTTTCAAAAACCTGCTCTAACTTAGCTTCAACGTCTTTCAGTTGGTCTAGCGTTTTAGCAATCGCCATGGGATCCTGTTTATAAAAAGCCGAAGCACTAATTTGCCGAGTTAAATCCGCCTGCTTGGCTTCTAGCTCATCTATCACTTGCGGCAATTTATCCAGCTCTTGCTGATCTTTAAAGCTTAACTTTTTCTTTTTAACAGGGGCTGCAGTCGTTTCTTGCTTAGCAACCGCATCATTTTTTTTAGCGGGACTAACAGTGGAGGCAGAATTGAGCGTTTTAGCTTTCTCTGTTTGTTTTACATGATTATTCCAGTCAGTATATCCGCCCACAAATTCGTCAACTTCACCCGTTCCGTTTAAAACAAACACACTCGTGACCACATTGTCTAAGAACGCTCTATCATGACTTACCAACAATAAAGTACCCTCATAAGACACGAGCTTCTCTTCTAATAACTCAAGGGTTTCTAAATCCAAATCATTCGTTGGTTCATCCATCACGATTAAATTAGCTGGTTTTGTAAATAAACGTGCTAATAACAATCTGTTTTTCTCTCCACCCGACAAACTCTTAACGGGTGAACGCGCTCTAGCAGGCGCGAATAAGAAATCCCCTAAATAAGACATGACGTGGCGTTTGTTTCCGGCGATCTCCACAAAGTCATTACCATCTGCGACGGTATCAGCAACGGTCATATTAGGATCGAGTTGATCTCTTAACTGATCAAAATAGGCAATTTCTAATTTAGTGCCTTGTTCTATTGTGCCGGTGGTAGGTTCTAATTGTTTTAATAATAATTTTAATAGCGTTGATTTACCAGCACCATTAGCACCTATTAAACCAATCTTGTCACCGCGTTGAATCAATGTAGAAAAACTCTTAATAATTTGTCTATCACCATAAGAAAAACTGATCTCGTTCACTTCAATGACCTTTTTACCAGAAGCATCCGCCTTTTCTAGGGCTAATTTAGCAGTACCTTGTTGTAAACGTCTTTGGGCACGTTCGTTACGCAACTTTTCTAACGCTCTGACCCGACCTTCGTTACGAGTTCTACGTGCTTTTACACCCTGTCTAATCCAAACTTCTTCTTCTGCTAACTTTTTATCAAACTCGGCATTTTGATTGGCTTCATCTTCTAAGGCGGCGGCTTTTCGGGTTAAATAATCATCATAACTACCTTGCCATGACACTAAGTTGCCTCGGTCTAAATCTACAATTCGCGTTGCGAGTTTTTGCAGGAATGACCGATCATGCGTAACAAATAACACCGCTCCCTGAAAATTGAGAACTTGTTCTTCTAACCATAAAATACTTTCAAAATCTAAATGGTTAGTGGGTTCGTCTAATAACAATACTTCAGGCTCTATCACTAATGATCGCGCTAATGCCACTCGGCGCTTCCAGCCACCTGATAAACCGCTAATTTTTAAATGGCCGGGTAACTCCAATTTGGTTAAGGTCGTTTCAACACGTTGCTGAAAATGCCAGCCATTGTGAGCTTCTAATTTATGTTGCAAGTCCCCTAATTCGTCTAAAGCTTTCTCATCTTCGTAATCCATGGTTAAGGTTAACTCATGGTAGCGCGTAATCCAGGCACCTAAATCACCTAAACCACCCGCGACGGCATCATAAATGGTCGCTTCATCGGGCAAATCAGGAGACTGTTCTAACCACGCCAAACGTAGTTCGGGTTGACGCCAAATCTCGCCATTATCAGGCAAGATATTACCTGCCGTTATTTTCATTAATGTTGATTTGCCTTCCCCATTTCGGCCTAACAAGCCTACTCTTTCACCTGGATCTAATTGAAAGTTAGCATCTTTTAATAAAGCATGAGTTCCGAAAGCAATGGAGATATTTGATAAACGTAATAAAGGCATTTTTGAAAGTATTTAGATTTAAAAGTAGGATTACCTGCTCATTATATAGAATAATCAAGTTAACTTTATGACAAATAGAGAAACCGTCAGGGTTTGAAACTGCAAATAGTACTTATTTTGATCTTGAACAAGCGACTTTATGAATTTATTGGACATTTTATTCAATATGTTCTTTAATAACGAATAATGTGATACACAATATTACAATTATGCCTAAGCTGATAAACATGAGAAGACCTACTAAACTAGAACGAATCTATGCCGTATTAACGGTAGTTTTTATTGGCTCAACCAGATTAGCAAACGCTTCTGGTTATGCACTCATTGATCAAAATGCCAGCGGGGCGGGTAACGCATATGCAGGAGCGGCGGCAGTCGCTGAAGACGCCAGTACCATATTCTTTAATCCGGCAGGCATGAGCTATTTGCCTAATAGTCAGTTTGTGGCATCCGGTCAAGCTATTAAGCCTACCGCCACCTTTGATAACAATAATTCTAAAACAATCGGCTCTACGAATCTACGCGGTGGCAACGGTGGAGATCCAGGCGACTGGGGATTCTTACCCAACTTTTACTACGCCAAGGCTGTTTCGGATTCGATTCATCTGGGTCTGGGCGTTAACTCACCCTTCGGACTTCAAACACAATATGAGAATGACTGGGTCGGACGTTATCAAGCTTTAAATTCCAAACTACAAACCATTAACATTAATCCTAGCTTATCATTCAAAGCCTACGATTGGCTTTCTTTAGGGGCCGGTATTAATATACAGTATGCCGACACCACATTAAGCAATGCAATTGATCAGGGTACAATTTGTTATGGAAAACTCGGCTCGGCTAGTTGTAACGCATTAAAGCTAACTCCACAAAATAACGATGGTAACGTGAGTATAAAAGGTGATGACTGGGGGGTTGGCTACAATCTGGGGGTTATTTTTCAGCCGCTCGAAACTACCCGTATCGGTATTGCTTACCGCTCCAGAATTAATTATACACTGAAGGGTAATGCAAGCTTTAGCAATATAGCAACGCTTTTGGCATCTAAATTCCAAAATAGTGCTGTGACAGCGGATTTTATTGCGCCAGACAGCGTTTCCAGTAGTATTGTTCATCAACTGAATAGTCAATGGGATTTACTAGGCGATGTTACGTGGACGCACTGGAGTTTATTCAAACAATTGAAGGTGGTTAACTCTACAGGCGCAATACTCAATAACCAGATAGAAAACTGGCAGGACACTATGCGCTACTCTGTTGGTGCCAGTTATCGTTACACCGAACAGCTAAAGCTAAGGGTTGGTTCGGCCTATGATCAAACACCAACTACCAATACTACCCGTACAGCCCGTATTCCTGATAATAATCGCGTTTGGATGTCATTGGGAGCCAATTACAAACTTTCACCTAGCAGCAGCTTTGATGCGGCCTATACACATATCTTTGTTGACAATGCCTCAATAAATCAAGGTGCAGGCACGGCAGCAGGTCAACTTCAAGGCAGTTATAATAGCAGCATAGATATCATCAGCTTTCAGTACACACATACTTTTTAAATGTAATAATCTACTAAGACTGATCCCCAAGCTTTTCAATCAAAAGGCTCGTTAAATGACTAGTGAGAATAGGTTTAGTTAGATAATCATCCATTCCAGCCGCAAGACATATATCGCGTTCGCCTTCTAGCGCATTTGCGGTGAGCGCAATCACGGTTTGACGAACTAAGTTTTGCTGGGATTCCATTAAGCGCAGTTCGCGCGTGGCAGTGTAGCCATCCATAATTGGCATGTGGCAATCCATAAAGATCAAATCATAGCGACAATAAGCCAGTTTATCGAGGGCAAGCAGACCATTCTCGACAACATCAGGAACAATATTATATTTTTTCAACTTGGCAACAAGCACTTTTTGATTAATTTTGTTATCTTCGACAACGAGTACTTTTTTATCTTGATAGTTTGGCAGATTGGAATCTATTGCAACTGTCTGTTTATGAGCATCTAGGCTTGTCTTACCCCCTTGGAAAGCCGTAAAAATAGCGTCGTAAAGTTGTATTTGTCGCAAAGGTTTCAACAGACGCTGAATAATACGAGTACCTTGATAGTCGCCAGGTTCAATCTGATTGTTAGATGATAACAATATAATAGGTAGATTGGTTAACGAAGGTATTTGAGTTAAACATTTCGCAAACGTTAATCCATCCATCAGTGGCATTTGCATATCCAGCAAAATGAGATCGACGGATAGACCTTGCAGAGTTGAAGTCTGCAATTGCATGAGTGCAGCACTACCAGAATCGGCTTCACTAACCTCTAACTCCCAACTTTTAAGATAAGTACTAAGAATCCTGCGATTCGTGGCATTATCATCAACGATCAATATGCGTTTACCGGAAAGGTCGTTAACATGTAATGAAAAACTCGATGCTTCAGACTCACTTTTTATGAGTGGCAAGGTAAACCAAAAACAGGAACCTTTATCATAGATGCTACTAGCACCAATGGTGCCCCCCATGAGTTCTACTAATTTTTTACTGATGGACAGACCCAAACCGGAACCACCATAACGGCGCGAAGTTGCCCCATCTGCTTGCACGAAAGACTCAAATAAACTTGATAAAGTGGACTCAGAAATACCAATCCCGGTATCATGTATTTCAAAACGTAATTCATCGGCGTTATTTGCAGTCACTGACTGAATGATGCTTAATGTCACTTCGCCTTGCTCGGTAAACTTAACAGCATTACTGGTTAAATTAGTTAACACTTGCCGGATACGCATGGGATCACCCCGCCAGCGGTGCGGCATGTCAGTGGGTAATTGACAATTTAACTCCAGACCTTTTGAGAAAGCAGGAGTGGATGACAAGATACACACATCCTCGACCAAATCGACCAGATTAAAATCAACTTGCTCTATTTCAAGTTTGTCGGCTTCTAATTTGGTTAAATCTAGAATATCATTGATTAATTCTAATAAGACCTGCCCTGAACTGAGTGCTGTTTTAACCCAATCCACTTGTATGGGTGACATGGATGTTTCGCTGAGCAAATCCAGCATACCTAATACGCCATTCATCGGGGTACGGATTTCATGGCTCATATTAGCTAGAAATTCCGATTTTATGCGAGTGGATTCCTCAGCCATTTCTTTAGCACTCTCGGCGATCTCTTTGGCTTTAATTAGGTCTGTTTCGGCTTGACTACGGTAGATAATTTCTTTTAAAAGTTCTTGAGCCTTTCCTTTCAGGGTTGCCTCCCGTTCGGTGGCTTCAAGGCGCAATTCAATATTCTCAGAGATATTGCGATTAATATGCCGCAAACTCATAATCATATGCACGAGATAAAGTGAAGACGCTAAGCTCATGGTCATATACACGCTATCACCAACAAGAGACAAACGAATAATAATGGGCGCAAGCACTAATACGGAAAAGACAAAGGCACTAATAAAATCGGCCGCATAGGAAGTCACTGCCCCAGAGGTTAATCCAGCTAAGATAAAAAGCAAGAACAACTGATTCTGAGAATCATTAGCAGGAAACAGCAGAAAACCAGCACTCCCCCAAACTATACCGGAAGTCAGTATGCCTAAACGAAATCTAAGCAACCAACGCTGGGTATCGGCCTTGGATTCGGTCGAGGCGCGTTGATAAGCGAAATTTATAACCCCCCGTGAAAACAAGATCAGGGCAATCAAAGAAAACCAACTAACAACAACGGTAGAACTGATAACATTTCGCTGCATAAAAGCCAGAATCCCGGCAAGCACTGCACTGGAAACTAACGGTACACTGCTCCCCGAATACAACTGTCTAAGCTGTTCTAATTGAATCGCAGTTTTTTTGTCCAGCTTATTCATGGCTTAGAACCTATTTATTATTAGTAGCAACACTTAGTACACACATGCTTTTTAAACAGCCTACGTTACTGGGGCTGTTCCCCCTAATTTATCGATCAAGAGGGTCATTAACAGACTAGTGACAATAGGTTTAGTTATATAATCATCCATTCCAACCGCTAGGCATTTATCACGTTCGCCTTCTAGTGCATTTGCGGTGAGCGCAATCACGGTTTGACGAACTAAGTTTTTCTGGGATTCCAATAAGCGCAGTTCCCGCGTTGCAGTGTAGCCATCCATAATTGGCATGTGGCAATCCATAAAGATCAAATCATAGTGACACTGAGCTAGTTTATCAAGTGCAAGCAAACCATTCTCGACAACATCTGGAACAATGTGGTATTTTCTCAACTTAGCAACCAGCACTTTTTGATTGATTTTGTTATCTTCAACGATAAGTACTTTTTTATGTTGATAGTTTGGCAGAGGGGCTTTTGCTTCCACAATCAAAACCCGTTTATCTGAGAGATCACTATCACTTTTTATAAGTGGTAAGCTAAACCAAAAGCAAGAACCTTTACCATAGATACTATCAGCACCCATGATGCCCCCCATAAGTTCTACTAATTTTTTACTGATCGACAGCCCTAGGCCAGAACCACCAAAACGGCGCGAAGTTGCCCCATCTGCTTGCACGAAAGGCTCGAATAAACTGGATAAGGTGGACTCAGAAATACCAATCCCAGTATCATGTATTTCAAAACGTAATTCATCGGCGTTATTTGCAGTCACCGACTGGATGATATTTAGTGTCACTTCGCCCTGCTCGGTAAATTTAACAGCATTACTCATTAAATTGGTTAGCACTTGCTGGATACGCATAGGATCGCCCCGCCAGCGGGCAGGCATGCTGGTGGGTAATCGGCAATTTAACGCCAGTCCTTTCGGGAGGGCACGAATGGATGACAAGATACGGACATCCTCGACTAAATCGATTAAATTAAAATCAACCTGCTCCACTATAAGTTTGTCGGCTTCTAATTTGCTAAAATCCAGAATATCATTGATTATGTCTAGTAAGACCTGCCCTGAACTAAGTGCGGTCTTAACCCAATCCACTTGTAGGGGTGACAGGGATGTTTCGCTAAGTAAATCCAGCATCCCTAACACGCCATTCATCGGGGTACGGATTTCATGGCTCATATTGGCTAAAAATTCCGATTTTATACGAGTAGATTCCTCTGCTATTTCTTTAGCTTTAAGTAAGTCTGTTTCGACTTGACTACGGTAGATAATTTCTGTCGAAAGTTCTTGAGCCTTTCTTTTCAGGGTTACCTCCCGTTCGGTGGCTTCAAGGCGTAACAAGATATTCTCAGAGATATTGCGATTGATATACCGCAAACTCATCATTAAAAAACCTAGGTAGAGTATTGACGCTAAGCTCATTGCCCAATACACGCTTCCGCCAACAAGCATCAAGCGAATAATACAAGGCGTAAGCACTAATGCCGAAAATGATAGGGCACTAACTAAATCGGAGGCATAAGAAGTCACGGCACCTGCGGTTAAGCCGACCAACATAAAGATCAGGAACATCTGATTCTGGGGGTAATTGGCAGGAAACAACAAAACCCCTGCAGCACCCCATACCGCCCCAGTGATTAGAATGCCTAGACGAAACCAAAGTAGCCAGCACCGAGTTTCGGCCTTGATATCAGTCGAGGATTGTTGATAGGTAAAAATAAGAATCGTCCGTGCAACCATGATCAAGATAATCAAGGAAAGCCAAACAACGATGACAGAAAGGTTAACAACATCTCGCTGCACAAAAGCTAGAATTGCCGCAAGAGTTACGCTAGTAAACAACGGTAGAAAGTTTACTGAATACAGATGGTTAAGCTGTTCTAATTGAATCGCAGTTTTTTTATCCAGCTTATTCTTCACTTAAGAACTCGACCCCAAAGTGTGAATATAATGACCATGGACTACGGCCTACAGGGATTTTAACAACATCATCCTTAATGTCATACTTGACAAATAATAACATGAGGGATAAATATGCGCTAATACTAGTTTCACACACGCCAAATTTTGAAAGAATATATCCCAGATATGCGCGAATATAGATAGTAAGTAACTAATCAGTCAGAGAAAGTGATAAGAAGATATGCCCCTTTTTTGCGTGTATTGCCTGAGTGATTTTCTTCTAAAATAAACGGGGTTTTATTATTGCGTCTTACCTTATTATAATCTCAAATTGGGTAATCTTATTAGTAACCATAATAAGATAATTTAAACTGACTTGATAAGAACAAATGCTATAGCGACACCGATAAATGTTGTAGCTACAACAAAAAAGCCTATTGGCAAATTATTTTTTGTTTTAAATTTACCATGATAAACACCTTCTTTGCATTTAGTACAAGTAACATACAAACCTTTATCACGACAATTTAAACAAACCACCGGATAACCTTTTGTTTTATCATAGGTAACTGCACCGTTTTTATGACAATGCGCACAGTCTAATTCAGAAATATTTTCTTCATGTCCACAATTACCACAGACGTAAGCCACACTTTCAATTTGTCTAATGATTTTTTTTAATTTAAAACTCATAATACTTCTCTAAGAACTAAGACGACAGATTCTACATGTTTATTATTAAAAAACCATTACATAGTTGTAACAATACGTAACAATACAATACAATACAATACAATACAATACAATACGATAGAATAAAATAAAATAAAATAGAATTTGTAACGGATTGCAATAATATAATACAATGCTTATTGAATACAAAACGCCCATTAAAATCCAGTGCATTAATAACATTCTTGATAAGCTCTGCTAAGCTAATCTTAATTGATACAGCAATTTAAGATATAATAGGGGTAAATAAATATAGTTACCGGACACATCTAAGTGGATATAAAAGTTTACATGCAAGATCTTGGCATTAAAGCCAGAACAGCCGCAAAAGAAATCAGTAGAGCAGAATCAAGCATTAAAAATCGCGCTTTATTAAAGATTGCCGAGATTCTTGAACAAAACCAAACTACCCTTATCTCAGAAAATCAAAAAGACTTAGACGCAGGTCAACAAAATGGCCTAGATGCGGCGTCTTTAGATCGCTTAACCATTAACACTAAAGGTGTACAGGCAATGGTCGAAGGTTTAAAACAAGTAGCCGCTCTTCCTGATCCCGTCGGAGAAATATCTGATCTAAGCTACCGACCCAGCGGCATTCAAGTGGGACAAATGCGCGTTCCTTTAGGCGTTATTGGTATCATTTACGAATCACGACCCAATGTTACCATAGATGCCGCAGCTTTATGTCTTAAATCAGGAAATGCCTGTATATTAAGAGGTGGTTCTGAAGCGATTCATTCAAATCAAGCCATCGCGGCCTGTATTACAGAAGGCTTAGCAGCCGCTGGGTTACCCATAGAAAGCGTGCAAATTGTTACTACAGCAGATCGTGCTGCGGTAGGTGAGCTTATCACCTTAAAAGACTATGTAGATGTGATTGTGCCCCGTGGCGGTAAAAGTTTAATTGCGCGCATCTCTCAAGAGGCCACTATTCCCGTGATTAAACATTTAGACGGTATTTGTCATGTGTATATTGATGATAAAGCGGATTTAGATAAAGCCATTAAAATTGCTGACAATGCTAAAACCCATCGTTATGGGGTATGCAATGCTATGGAAACCCTGTTGGTAGCAGAAGGCATTGCCGCACAAGTATTACCCTTATTAGCCGACATCTATTTAGCTAAAGGCGTTGAATTACGGGGTTGTTTAAAAACTTGTTCTTTAGTTCCACAAGCGATTAGAGCAACCGAAGCAGATTGGCACACTGAATATCTAGCGCCGACCTTATCGATTAAGATAGTACACGGTTTAGATGAGGCCATCGAGCATATTAGCAAATACAGTTCCGCACATACTGAAGCGATCGTCACCGAAGACTACACGCGCGCCAGACGTTTTTTACGCGAAGTTGATTCAAGTTCTGTCATGATTAACGCTTCGACGCGTTTTGCTGATGGATTCGAATATGGCTTGGGTGCAGAAATTGGTATCAGTACTGATAAGTTACACGCCAGAGGTCCAGTCGGTTTAAAAGGCTTAACCTCTTTAAAATACATCGTGTTAGGCGATGGTCATATCAGACAGTAAATGCTTGGCGTATTTGGCGGCACATTTGACCCTATTCATTACGGTCATTTACGTTCTGCATTAGAAGTTAAAGACATCTTTGGTTTAATAGAGATACGCTTAATTCCTAGTGCGCAACCGCCTCATCGGGCACAACCGTCTGTAAGCGCGGAAAACCGCTTGAAGATGCTGGAATTAGCTGTTGAAGATCATGCTGATTTAAAGATTGATGATAGGGAACTAAAACGCCTTGGTCCCTCTTATATGATTGATACGTTAAGATCCATTAGAGCAGAAATAGGTACTCAGCCTGTATTATTATTTATAGGCACTGATGCATTCAATCACTTAATGACCTGGCATGAGTGGCAAGGATTATTTAACTATGCACATATTATAGTGCTAACTAGACCTAACTACGCATTACAAACACTTAACAGTTTTTTTATAGCCCATCTATCTAAAGATAAAACTGAATTAGCACAGAATAGTGCGGGTAAGTTATACTTTCAACCCATTCGGCAACTTGATATTTCAGCAACCGAAATTAGAAACATGCTGACTGAACACAAGAATCCGGGATTTTTACTCCCCGACAAGGTGCTCACCTATATTAGGCAACACCAGCTTTACCTGAGATAATAGTCTCATCATATCACTAGGAATTTTAATGCAAGTAGAAGATTTATTAAAAGCCGTCCAAGAAGTTTTGGATGATCGCAAAGGACATAATATTGTTACATTGGATGTACGTGGAAAAACCAGCTTTACCGACTACATGATCGTGGTAACCGGCACTTCAGATCGCCACCTTAAATCATTATGTGATTATGTTGCAGAAAAAGCCAAAGAATTAGGCTTTAAACCGTTAGGGATAGAAGGTGATCTAGGTTCAGATTGGGTACTACTCGATTTGGCGGATATTATCGTACATGCTATGACCGCACAAGCTCGCGGGTTTTACCAACTAGAAAAACTTTGGTCTGTTGAGGGTAACGCCCAATATGAAGACGAAACTGTAGCTGAAATAGTCAACGAATAAACCGACATGTCAGCCTTAGCTAATAAACCTGAAACAGCCAACTATAATAATTGTCTTGCTGTCATCAGTTTAATCGGGATTATTAGCTATCTGGCTTTACCTTTCTTAATTGTTATTAGCCCTAAGCTTTATACACTAACAATACATACTGATTTATCTTCTGAGCTCAGCAACATCTGCACTGGAACCCTCAGATTTTCAGGCACTATTCAACAGATTCCCTTATTTATCATTTTGCTACTAGGTGGTTTACCCTTAGTATTCAATATACTCCATAAACTAGCGAAAGGTGATTGGGGGGCAGACTTACTCGCCGCCTTATCCATTGTTACCGCAGTTGCATTACATGAATATTTAGCGGCAAGCTTGGTTGTTTTAATGCTTTCTAGTGGCACAGCCTTAGAACAATATGCAGTTCGCAAAGCATCTTCAGTGTTAGAAGCGTTATCAAAACGTATGCCCTCTGTTGCGCACAGAAAATCTACGCATAACTTAACAGACATCGGCACAGAGCTAATCTGCATTGGGGATGAATTATTAATCCTGCCTCATGAAATCTGCCCCATTGATGGTACTGTTATCGACGGCTCCGGTACGATGGATGAATCATATTTAACAGGCGAACCGTATCAAATGTCTAAAACGACGGGATCAACTGTTATGTCAGGCGCCATAAATGGTGACAGCGCCTTAACGATTAGAGCGGATAAACTAGCTATTGATTCTCGTTATGCAAAGATCATGGAAGTGATGAAGTCCTCTGAAAATTATCGACCTAATATTAGACGCTTGGGGGATCAATTAGGGGCTTTATACACCCCAATTTCTGTAGTGATTGCCTTAAGTGCATGGTGGTTTAGTGGGGATGTTATGCGCTTTTTGGCAGTCTTAGTGATTGCTACGCCCTGCCCTCTATTAATCGGCATTCCTGTCACCGTTATCAGCTCCATCTCTTTAGCGGCACGCCGAGAAATTATCATTAAAAACCCGGCTATTCTGGAAACTATTGGCCAATGTCGCACGGCTATTTTTGATAAAACTGGCACACTGACTTATGGTAGACCTTGGTTAACAGCAATTATATGTGCCGTAGATCAAAATGAAACTGAGTTATTATTGTTAGCCGCGAGTCTGGAGCGTTATTCTAAACACCCCTTATCCAGTGCTATTTTGATCGCCGCAGACAAAGCCTGTCTTACTCTACTTAATGCCAGTGAAATTGCTGAACTACCCGGACAAGGTTTAACGGGTAACGTGTCTGGAAAACACGTACAAATCACCAGTCGTAAACAATTTATCGCCTTACAACCCGATGCTGTTGCAGATTTACCTCCTATTACGGGTGGTCTAGAATGTATTGTATTAATTGATCATCACTATGCAGGAGCATTACAGTTTAGGGATGAAGTCAGATCGGATAGCTCATCATTTATCAATCACCTACAACCTAATCATCTATTTGAAAAAGTGATGATAGTGTCTGGCGATAAAGAATCTGAAGTACGCTTTTTGGCAGAACAAGTGGGGATTGAGCATGTTTACTTTAGTCAAAGTCCTGAGCAAAAACTAGCTATTGTGCGCACAGAAACCGCAGCCGCCAAAACCGTTTATTTAGGCGATGGTATTAACGATGCCCCCTCTTTAACCGCCGCCACCATTGGTATCGCCTTTGGCCAAAACAGCGATATCACTGGCGAATCGGCCGATGCCGTTATTATGGATAGTTCTTTACTAAAAGTAGATGAGTTATTTCATATTGGGGCAAGAATGCGCAAGATTGCTTTGCAAAGTGCCGTCGGCGGCATGATCTTAAGTCTAATAGGCATGGGCTTTGCTGGCTTAGGTTATCTAAGCCCCGTCGCAGGTGCAATCACTCAAGAGATTATTGATGTGCTTGCGGTATTAAACGCTTTAAGAGCTGCTATTCCTCCAAAGAATTTGTCTGATTATTGATTTAAATAATTTCTATTTGTTCAGCTAATAAATCGAAATCTGCTGTTGGTAAGTGTGGCAATACGCCCAATAACGGAGCTGATATTGCAGCTTTGATAGCCTGAATATTTTCATCCTCATTTAACATATCATCATCCACACACACGGCTATCCAGCCTGCACATGAAAGCCCCGATTGTTGGATCGCTTGATACGTTAGCTTCGAATGATTAATACAACCTAATTTAACCCCTACTACTAATATAACTGGCAAGTCTAAAGCTTTAGCCAAATCACTGATATCTTGTTGAGCATTTAAAGGTGCGCACCAACCGCCTGCCCCTTCAACTATAACGATATCTGCCGATTCTTTAAGCGCATGATAGCATTCAATAATTTTACCGAATTCAACTGGATTATTAATGCCTGCAATATGTGGAGACACTGGCTGCTCATAAGCGTAGGGGTTTATCAAATCATAAGGTACATGCACAGAAACGTTGGCTTGTATTAATAAAGCATCGTCATTACACCAAGACAAGTCACTACTATTATCAGGATCAATAAAACCACTAGACGAAGCCTCACCATTATCACGACTGACTAAAACACAACCCGCAGCAACTGGCTTCATACCGACAACGAGTTTACCTTGTTTTTTGAAATAGCGCATTAAGGCAATAGTCGCCCACGTTTTACCGACATTAGTATCAGTTCCCGTTATAAAGTAGCCTTGATTCATATTCTAATTTTCCTTTGTAAGCACCATTAAACCTTGCAATGAAACACTTTTAATTCTCCCCCCGTAATGTAATTATTCAGCCCCCCTCTTTGACAAAGAGGGGTTAGGGGAGATTTGATTTGATAAATCCCCCCTTCCCCCTGTTATACCTTTAAATCCCTTTGAGTCAGTAGCCATAAAACGAACTAGCATATTATCTCGTAAAATTTTCAACTAAAATTAAGCCTTCGCAATCACACTTATCACCTCAAAGGTCGCGGGAATTTGTTCACTAATACGCAAAGACTCATAAGCCATGTACATTTTTTGCATTGTCGTTTTGCTGGTTAACGATTTATTACGATCTGTAACTTGCTGAGCGCCCAAACCTTTTAACTCCTGCATTAATGACCTGACAGCGGGGTAATAAGACACATGCAACTGACTAACGCATTGAATGTCTTTAAAGCCAGCCCCCTCTAAAAACTGCTGAATTTGTGCAGCACTATAAAATTTATTCACATGGTTGTAATTATCAACCGTAGCCCATGCAGCTTTGAGTTCTTGTAAAGTTTTAGGGCCAAAAGTTGAAAACACTAACTGACCTTCTGGTTTTAAAACCCGCTTAATATCAAGCAATACAGCTGTTAAGTTCTGACACCATTGCAGAGCTAAGTTAGAAAACAAATGATCAACGCTAGCAGAAACGAAGGGTAGAAACTCTGCATCTGCGCACACATAATTAATCGTATCTTTAGAGCCCAACTTTCTCTGCGTGGTTTTTAACATGGCATCCGCAATATCCACCGCTATTAAATGCTTATAATTGGCAGCCCCCACTAATTCAGAAGTTAAAAATCCAGTACCACAACCCAAATCTACTAAGACACCATTACATTGCTTAATATCTACTGAACCTAATAATTCTCGACCCACCTGTCGCTGTAACTTAGCAACTCCATCATAAGTATTAGCTGCTTTTACAAATGATTGCTTAATACCTCTTTTGTCCAATCGCACCGGCACAAACCGAGAGATAATCTCTAATAACTCCTGCGGATGCGATAAAAAAGGCACATGACCAGCTTTATCAATAATATTAAGTTCAACATTTGGCGCCAATGCTTTTATTTGCTGACCCACGAGAACGGGCACTAAAGTATCGCGAGTCCCTAATATTACCGAAACAGGCACTATAGTTTCAGCAAGTGCTACTCTTAAATCAGTTGTTTTAAGGATATCTAAACCACCTTGTAAGGTATTCTTATCAGGTGCAGGATACTCTAGAACAGCAACTTTAAGCTGTTTTAAGAGTACTTTAAAATCAGGCAATTGATTCACTTGTAATGACAGAAATCGCAACAAAGTCGCTTGGCAATCTGCCTGTAATTGCGCCGCAAAAGCCTCTAATAAGTTAAGTTGCAACCCTGACCATTCATCAGTTTGAGTAAACAGAGGATTACCCGCTAGCAATACTAAAGCAGACACTTTATCTGGATAACGCTGCGCGATATCTAAGACGATGGTCGCACCCAATGACCAACCTAACCAACAAAACTTACCTTCAGGCACAGAAGTCACTAAAGCCTCGCTGATCTCAGCTAAGCTAAAATCGTCCAGTGCTTCACTCTGACCATGCCCTGGTAAATCAAAACAAATCACTTGGTAGCGTTTGGCTAATTGTTCTGCAAATGCTTGCCAAATACCACTGTGCATTGCCCAGCCATGCACTAAAACTATAGTTGACCCTTGACCGATTGAGTGTTGATAAATTTTAACCATGTACCTTATTAATCAGCGTCTAAATTTGTTTGGTAAATCGCTGTATTTAAAGCATCTAGTAACTGATCAACTTGCTGTTCTTGATGTAAGGCAGAAAAGGTGACTCGTAACCGCGCACTCCCTTTAGGTACGGTGGGTGGTCTAATTGCACTCACTAAAAAACCAGCTTTTAACAAATGCTCACTGATCGCCACCGTTATTTTACTATCACCAATAATAATCGGCTGTATCGCTGACAACATGTCATCCTTAACATCTGTATTGGCTGGAACAGGATTGACTAACTCAAATCCTAATTGCTCAGCTCCCGTCCTAAATCGTAAAACTAATTGCTTAAGTTGCTCTCTACGCCAATTATCTTCGATCACTCGTTTTAAACTAGCTCGAGTCGCTTCAGCAACCGCCGCAGGTAAAGCTGTCGTGAAAATATAGGTGCGGGCTTTTTGAATCAAGGTTTCTATCAATTCCTCAGATCCGGCAATAAAAGCCCCAAACGTACCGAAACCTTTACCTAAAGTGCCCATTAAAATAGGTACATCGGTTTGGCTTAAGCCAACATATTCAGCTAAACCACCGCCCTTAGCCCCCAAAACACCAAAGCCATGCGCATCATCAACCATTAACCACGCAGCTTGTGCTTTAGCCAGTTTAGATAAATCGGCTAAGGGAGCAAAATCACCATCCATACTAAACACACCATCCGTCACAATCAATTTATTACCGGTGGCATTATTTAAATGCCTATCGAGATGTTTAATATCCGCATGGTAGTAGCGTTTAAACCGCGCACCCGACATCAATCCGCCATCTAACAACGAAGCATGATTTAAACGATCTTCAAAGACCGCGTCACGCTTATCTAGCAAAGCTGATATCACGCCCATATTGGCCATATAGCCCGTAGAGAATAATAATGCCCGCTCACGACCCGTAAAATCAGCTAACTCTTCTTCTAAAGCATGATGTGCTGAACTGTGTCCACAGATTAAATGTGCTGAACCACTGCCAACCCCATATTGATCAACGCCCAACTTAAACGCACTGATAACGTCTGGATGATTAGCTAAGCCTAGATAATCATTGCTACAAAAATTTAAGATGCTCCGCCCGTCAAGCTTTAATTGAATACCTTGCGGGGAATCAATAAACCGTCGAGATCGATATAATCCCGACGCGGCAATGTCTTGTAATTGCTGAGCTAAATCTGTAAAAGCGTAACTCATAAAGCGTAACTAGAACCGCCAGAACGAATACCTAAACGCTCAAATAAAGCGAGATCATGATTAGTCATTGGGTTATCGGTGGTTAATAACTTATCACCATAAAAAATTGAATTAGCACCCGCTAAAAAGCATAAGGCTTGCATTTCATCAGACATTTTATTTCGGCCTGCTGATAAACGCACTCTAGATTGTGGCATCATAATTCTAGCCTGGGCTAAGGTTCTTACGAACACTAAAGGATCGAGTTCTTCAGTACCCATTAAAGGCGTACCTTCCACTTGCACTAACATATTAACCGGCACACTTTCTGGGTGCTTAGGCATATTGGCTAACTGAATCAGCAACTCTGCTCTATCCACATCACTTTCACCCATACCGACAATACCACCACAGCAAACATTAATACCCGCATCTCTTACGCGCTCTAAAGTATCTAAACGATCTTGATAAGTACGTGTGGTAATCACTTCTGAATAATAGTCTTCTGAAGTATCGAGGTTATGGTTGTAATAATCTAAGCCACCTTCTTTTAAACGCTGAGTTTGCGCATCTGTTAACATACCCAAAGTGACGCAAGTTTCCATGCCTAAGGCTTTAACACCTTGCACCATTTCTATCACTCTTTCGACGTCTTTATCTTTGGGTTGACGCCAAGCAGCACCCATACAGAAACGCGAAGCACCTTGATCTTTAGCGTGTTGAGCCGCTTTAATAACCGCGTCTACTGGCATTAAAGCTTCTGGCGTTAATCCGGAATCGTAACGTGCACTTTGTGGACAATAACCACAATCTTCTGAACAAGAACCGGTTTTAATGCTCAATAAACTACTGACTTGCACTTCATTAGGATCAAAATGTTCACGGTGCACAGTTTGTGCTTTAAATATCAAATCATTAAAGGGTAAAGCGTACAGTGCTTTTACTTCATCCAATGTCCAATCATGACGAATAGGATGGGTATTTAAAGCCGGATTTGCAGACATTCTGTTAATCTCCAAGAATGGTTATAGTTTGTAGTGACTCGCATTAACAGCAATCGTCAACCTAATAAAATAAAAATGGTACACAACTGGCTAAATATTATACAGGATTACTTGCTGCCGCCTACCTGCTTGTTATGCGGAAACAAAGGTTTTAAATCACATGATTTGTGTGATTGTTGCTATCAACGCCTCATTAGAAATAAACGCTGCTGTTATCGCTGTGCAGAAATCTTTGAAAGCCACATAACAACACCCAGTTTATGTGGACACTGTATTAGCACACCACCAGCCTTCGACGAAACTTATGCCCCTTTTGTTTATCAAGACGAAATGCGCCATTTAATTACTCAACTAAAGTTTGGAGGACATACTAAAAATGCTCGTTTACTGGGTTTATTATTAGCGAACTACCTTAAGCAAACCGCCCAATTACCTGATTTAATTATCCCTGTGCCACTGCATAAAGTAAGGTATCGAGAGCGGGGCTTTAATCAAGCCCTGGAAATTGCCAAAACAGTGGGCAAAACATTAAATATTCCGCTCGATATCACTAGTTGCCATCGAACCTTTGACACGCCTCATCAAATTGGTTTAACGGCACTACAAAGACGAAAAAATATGGAAAAAGCGTTTAGTTTGATCAAACCGATTAATGCTCAACATGTCGCTATAGTCGATGATGTGATGACCACCGGCTCTACCGTACATGAATTAGCCAACTTACTAAAAAAGTCTGGAGTGGATAGAGTGGATATCTGGGTTTGTGCGAGGGCTTAAATTGGCATATTTTATTTATTAAGAACCCAAGTTACTGTATATTATGTTCTAGTTGAACTATTTTGACATTATCTAATATTTTGTATTTAGAACATTTTCATTTAATTGAGTTCCCCTTCTCAATATCACCTGACCCGCACTTTATATATATGAGTCAGCGACATCAAGAGGGTTTAGCTCATCTACTGTACGGCATTGAATTTGGTGGTGGTTTCGTTGCCTTAACCGGTGAGGTAGGTACAGGAAAAACTACATTATGTCATTGTCTGTTAAAACAATTACCCGAAAATATTGATCTCGCTTTAATTTTAAATTCTCGATTAAATGCGATTGAACTAGTTGCCACCTTATGTGACGAACTAGCCATTAGTTACGATAAAAATTCTAATTCCTTAAAATACCTAATTGATGTACTGAATCAACACTTGTTATTAACCCATGCCAAGGGTAGGCAGACGGTTTTACTCATTGATGAAGCACAGAATTTAAGTATGGAAGTGCTTGAACAGCTTCGTTTGTTGACGAATTTAGAAACCACAAAAACCAAGTTATTGCGAATCATATTAGTTGGACAACCTGAGCTAAAGGAATTGCTAGAAAGACAAGATTTACGACAACTTAATCAACGCATTACTGCAAGATATCATTTATTACCCTTATCACGCAAAGAAACTCAAGCTTATATTAAGCATCGATTAAGTATTAGCCATGGAAATATTGAAATATTTCAGGACGCTGCAATTAATAAGATTTATCAATTAACTCATGGCATCCCAAGATTGATTAATTTATTATGTGATAGAGCACTCTTGGGGGCTTATGCCACGCATGTTTATAAAATCAATTCTAAAATAGTTGCTGATGCTGCTACAGAAATATTACCTGAAAAACAATTAAAAAAAGACTTTTTCCGCATGGCATCATTCACCCTATTAATAGGTTTATTCGTTGTGTTATGCGGGTATATAGTGACAACGACTGACCCTTTTAAAAAAGTATTTTTACCCGTAAGTTCTTTAAAGCCACAGACCGTATCAAATATCAAACCAGTGGATATTAAACCCATTCCAGCTTTAAAGTTTATTGATTGGTTAAATAATCCTGCTTATAATTTAAATAATGTTTTAAACGATACCTTGATTAAGTGGGGCAAAACACCTCAAGTTAATCAAAAAGTTGATTGTGTAACTATTCAAGCAACTGGACTACGATGCGGGTTAGGTAAAGCCTCATGGAAAGAAATATTGTTAATGAATAAGCCAGTCATTTTAGAGTTCGTTTTAAATGGTAAAAGTAAGTATTACGCTTTAGTCACTGGTTTTACTGAGCAACAAACTACTGTGCATTTCTCTGATAATGTAAAGTTTCCCGTCGCAGATATTTTAAAATATTGGGAAGGCTATTATTTAACTCTTGAAGTGCCAGAATTAAAATTAACTAATGCCAAAAGCATTACTTATGAGCATAAAAATTTAGAAAATGTTTTGTGGTTACACTATGTATTAAATACTTATGATGGGATAGCAGGTTTAGTTGATCATCCAATTTTCTTTGATGAAGCACTTTCTAAAAGAGTACAACATTATCAACATGAACAACATTTAGAAGAAGATGGAAAAGCAGGACCAAAAACATTAATCAGTCTTAAGAGTTATGCGCAAAACCATGAATATTCGCACTTAATGATTAACGAATAAATATGTCTCTTATTTTAAATGCCTTACGTAAATCAGAACGAGAAAGACAGTCAGTGCAAGCTAAAAGTCCTGGCACTGATTTGTATGAAGTACCAAAGAAATATAATCGACGAAAGTTAATTATTTACAGTGCCATTTTTATTATGGCTAATTTAATACTCACATGGGTTATGATTAGTTTTAACCGTAAACCAGAAATTTTGCCTCAACTTGCAGTCACAATAAACTCAGAAACAGCAAGCCAAAACCATTCAGTTACACCGATTAGTAAAACAAATAACACAGACAAAGTGGTTGATGATTTTACAGTTCCTGAAAACAACACTTCTATAGCAGATTTAATGGCTGAAAAATCGCATAACTCAAAAGAGCAACCAATAAAGAAAATAGTAGCCACTAAACCCGCATTATTAATTACTCCCCAGCAAAACCCAATTAATAATTCAGTTCCTAAAACTAACGACTCAGAACAAATGACTACTGAGGTAAAACCCCACAAATCAGACGAGCCATTAACAACCAAAACTGTTACGGCTAATCCTGATAAAATAAACACTCAACCCGTTGAAACTAAAATTGAAAATAATCCTGAACCTATAGATTTTGAAAAACCAACTGATTTAACAACACTTAAACAAATTGAAGAAATAATGGAAGAAAAGCCAAATTAACTAAACTTATCCCTCATCAATCAATTCAGAGTGTCTAAAACAATCCACTGTATGATCGTTTACCATGCCTGTCGCTTGCATAAAAGCATAACAAATCACGCTACCAACAAATTTAAACCCACGTTTTTTTAAATCTTTACTCATCAACAAAGATGCTTCATTTGAAGCCGGAACTTCTGTCGAATTAGCCCAGCTATTTTGCACAGTAACTCCATCGACAAAACCCCATATATAGCTATCAAAACTTCCAAATTCATTCTGAACTGCAATAAATGCTTTAGCATTATTAACAACCGAGTGGATTTTTAAACGATTTCTAACGATACCTGAATTAGCTAACAAAGCAGTTAACTTAGTATCATCATATAGAGCAACAACATGCGGATCGAAATTATCAAAAGCCATTCGATAAGCTTCGCGTTTACGGAGGATGATTGACCAACTCAAACCCGCTTGAGCGCCTTCAAGACTTAAAAACTCAAATAATAAACGGTCATCATGCACTGTAACTCCCCATTCATGATCATGATAATGTTCCTCTAATTGACTCGAAACTGCCCAACTACACTTTGACATCATCATTGCAAAATCCCAAACTTTCAGTAAACAATACTTCGGACAGTTTTGATTTGATTTGATTTGATTTGATTAAAAAATAGTCTGGAAGCCTCCAGCGTGGGAAAGCGTGGGAAGATGTAATCAACGACGATAACAGTCCAACACACCCAAGACCTCCATGCACCCAATAGAACACATTCTAAACCAAATGTCCGGCGTAGCAAAGCCACAACGTAAGTTCATGTCCATCTTGCTAACAGCCCTGACGTATCTGCCGGGGCGGGTAAATTTCCGAAACCTTGGCCGTTATACCTCTCTGAATGAAAAAATCTTTTCGAGATGGTTTCGTCGCCCGTTCGATTTTGTTACCTTCAACCTGCTGAGCTTGAAGGACTTGCCGAATAGTGGCGAATGGATGGTAACAATCGATGCCAGTTTTTCACCCAAAAGTGGGCGCACCAGTTACGGCCTGGACTGGTTTTGGAACGGTTCACAAGGTCAGGCGGAACGCGGACTGGAAATTTCATTGCTGGCCTGGTGGATGTGACACACAACACGGACTATACGCTGTCGGCTTACCAAACCCCCGCTTTGACCAAAGTACCCAAGGTACCTAAAGTAGCCAAAGAGTCAACCGTCAATACCGAAGATAAGGTTGCTCAAGATACCGACAAAAAAACCAAAGCCAAAGGCCGACCGCGCAAGTTTGCGGACAAAGTCCGTTTTTTCGTGTTCCGCGATGCTAAGCAATACACGGGGCTGTGCGATTGCCAAGCGACCTACGAAGCAAAGCTGAACTTTCATTTCAATGCTTCACTGGCGGCACTGAATCTGTTGCGTCTGGAGGATAGGCAGCAGGCTGAGGAAGGTACAGGTCGCAACGTCATTTCCATCGCCAGTTGGAAAACCCGTAAATTTAATGCTTTGCAGCCTTATGTAACTATGGCGCTATCGCCGCGTAAACTGTCCGAAGTATTGGTTTATGAACATCTAAAAAATCAATATTACGGTGGCGGCATGAGTGTATATGGACATTATTGATTTGCGCTGATTGACGCGTCGACGCCGCTTTAAATACACTGCTCCGCCTCAGTCGCCCTCCTCTCACGAGGATGTTTTTGCCAAGAGATAGAATGCTGTATTTAATCTAATCCGTATAGGTTTGTGCGTCATTATTCAAAACGAATGCTGTAATGCTTTAAACGAATTTTACACCTGACTTGAAGGAGCTACAGTTTTGATAGCTGAAATTATTTCTTGATAATCAGTCTGGTGATGTTTTTTTAGATACAAGAGAAATGGCGCTAGGTTACTGGCATCAGGATTAAGATACATACTTAAACTTAATCGTTTAGCTTGCTTAAAACCAGCGGTGGGACTGGTATCGTGAAAATGATAGACGTTGCACCCTTGCATATACTCTCGGGTATATTTTCTCACATAGTCGCTATCTGACTCCGATCCGGGTAGCAGGCCACTTTCCCCCAATTTACCTTTGGTTGACCATGTTTTGCTTGACCTTTCAACAGTGCAATATTCTGTATCGAATACCAGTGTATCGTTGGTTTCACCATGCACGAACTCTACGTGATAGCCATTATTTCCTATATCAATATCAATGGTAATTATTGGAGTAGTTTTTGAGCCAAAGTGGAAGAATGTATTTGCATAGCCTTGTCTTTCAACATAAGTCTGCAATTTCCCTTCAGATAAATTTCTTAAAAAAGTAAACAGGGAAATAAAATTTGACTTGCCTGCTCCATTGGCGCCAATAAGAATATTTATTGGCTTCATTTTCAAGTCGAGAGCTTTTATCGATTTAAACCCTGTAAGTTTAATTTGATGAAGATGTGTATTCTGCGGTTCGGACATAATTTCATTTATATTTTACTATGGCGATCACCATAGATTTACAGATGTCAATTGACTGTCTCCTGTCCCCATTTTGCACTTAACATTCGAACACCTATTGAAGAAAAATATGTGTTGCCACTGCAATATCTTGACGCACTCCAGCAAATCAAAATAATAAACGCCTATTTTTACATGACCTAATCTTGGCTATTATTACTGATCTTTTATTAAACAGTAAGCTTCAGAGTTTTTTCCGAGTCCTGCTAAGATAATGCGTAGTTCTGAAGAAAAATAGGATCATGATTGAGTTTAATTGAAATTCCATGCTGTTTTTCACATTCGTCTAAATCACCTTCTAAGCAAGCGATCATGCCTCTTATCATGGCCCCTTCAGCAGCATTAACCTTCATCAGCATAGTTGCTTCATTTTTTAAACGACGTAATGTAAATTCGTCAGGCTTCGTATAGCTTTTAGCGTACTTTGAAAGCTGCTCGACTAATTGATTTAAAATTGATTCTGGTTGTGCTGTCATGTCTTAAAATCCCATCTTGACTAAAGCATTATTAGCCTAACTTCCGAGTAGTTTACCAGTTTAATTGATCAAGCTTAAAAACATACGTGAAAATAAGTTATCTGGCGGCATTAATATGCTAACGGGGGCGGAGTGAACTTAAATATAGCAATGCGAATTAAAAACTAACACATTAAGAAATACCCTGATCCTGATCATTAACATCTATTAATTCTTGTCCAATCCTAGTCAACCGATACTTCTGCAATCGGCTAGTGGGTTTATCAGGCAAGGTCATTTCAATGTTTAATATCTTCCACAGTTAATCCAGGCAAAAAAACCTGGATTGTCTATTTCAAATAGTAAACCATCAATTAATTAAGGAAACTAGCACCTAACACTCAACTAACATATTGCTCAACAGAGGCTGAAAAGTTATACACATTGCGTTTATTAGCTTCTGAACTGGTTGCTGTGGCTTTAAAAACATACTCTGTTTTGTGTTCCAAATTAGTCAATATACCTTTTAAACTAGATACGACTTTACTACGCCATTCGGCATCATTGATTGGCGCAGGGATAGGGGAAAATAAAATAATGTGATCGGTTGCTCTGGAGTCGGAAATGATGGTGTAATTAATCTCACCGGGATTATTTCCGAAACTTATCTGCAGAATAGGCGCGTCTAAAATCCCTATTGGAGTGGAAACCTTAGAAATATTAAAGCCTGAAGATTCTAACTTAACAAGATCATTCACCGAGGTAAGATTGACGTAGTTAGCTAATGTGCTAATTGAATCTGCTAAATTAACGCGACAGGCATTTTTATTAGCGGTGTCAACTTTGCTACCATCAATTGATTGTAACAAGGCAGCTGAATACAGTGTTATCAACCCCTTAACAACACTTAATGCGGGCTTTGGGTCTGTAAAGTTAGGGTTGGTGGTCATATTATCGACGATGTTTAGGGCATAATTAGCCAGTGCATCGTCTCTGACATGGGAGATGCTGATCAGTGCTTTTTGTTTCATAAATCCCTCGAATTGCCTTAGAAATAGGCCTGAAAAGTGTGAAATCACTCCAAAATGAGAGCAATATGCAGATGAGTTATAATGCTACCTGATGAGTATAGGCTTAATTTAAATAAAAACACTATATATCGTGTGTTTTATGAAATTAGTTTGCTATTTAATAACGCTATTTATATAACACACTGATTTATAGACAAACTATAGAAAGTCTGGATGCTAATTGGCTGTAGATAAACAGACACTAAGAGCTGGTAAAGCCTTGTCTACTCTAAGTCAGTTAACGTTTAGAGCAGATAGCTCCATACTCATGCTTAAGCGAGTACTTTTAAACTTTTCAATACATAGTCAATACAAAGCCAACTGCTTTAGAACAGATACCTAGCTATCAGGGGCAAAGTGGTGGGCTTTAGAGTGAGTGATCCATTACCCGCTCTTAGTAAAGACTTACCTAGAGTAAATACAACCTACTTTGGTCTCAGTAAGCTATTATCCGCTCTCATATAACACTAACCTGCTCTCAGTGTTATATGAGCAGGAGCTAAGCAAACCATAGACATAGCAACTGAGTATTAACATAAAACATCTACATCTGACGCCGCTCTATCTGATTATGAACCTGTTCTTAACGTAAACGTGACTGGCCCATTGTTAACCAATGCTACTTGCATATCGGCGCCAAACTGCCCGAACTGCACATTTTCATAAGTCTTAAGGGCTAGATTTTGTAAGTAGGTAAATAACTCTAAGCCCTTTTCTGGTGAAGCGGCGCTGATAAAACTGGGGCGATTACCTTTTTGGGTATCCGCCGCTAAGGTGAATTGTGGAATAAGCAACAAGCCGCCATTAATGGTTCTTAAGCTTAAATTCATTTTATCATCGGCATCGGCAAATATCCGATAGTTAAGAATACGCTCTAGTAAGCGCTCTGCCTCTTTTTCGGTATCGTTTTTTTCTACCGCGACTAAGGCCATGATGCCTGTACCGATACTACCAATATCAATATGATTGACAGTCACTTTTGCAGAAGTCACCCGTTGTATGATGCTAATCATCAGTCATCTGTCCGCATCAATAGTTCTTTCCACAAGGCTTGATAAGCGTCTAACGATTTACTTTTTGTCGTAAAACCACCTAACGGCATCCGCTCTAAGCCCATGCGCTCTATATCACTGGCATAAGGAATCGGGGTTTGTAATATTTCTGGATGCGTGTTTATCAAACTAGCCATCATTTCTTTATGCATGTTTTTACGCCGATCGACCATAGAAAAGAACGGCAGTAACGCTACATTTTGCAAATTATGTTCGGCAAGAAATTCTTTAAGTTGTTCTAAGGTTCTTAACGACAAAGTCGTGGGAATCAGTGGCGTTAACAAAATATCCGCTGCGGCAAATACCGCTTCTGATAGCAGTGAAATATTAGGAGGGCAATCTAAAAACACGTAGTCATAGTCATTAGCCAAAGGCTTTAATAACTTTTTAAGTTGCTGGGTGGGCTTCTTTTTATCATCTAGCACTAAGTCTAAATTTCTAAATGAAAAGTCAGCGGGTAATAAGTCCAGATTATCAAAATCAGTGCCTTTAATTAAGCCATCTAACTCACGCTTACCAGCTATTAAATCTTTACTGCCGCCTTTAATCTTAGGTTTTATCCGAAAATAATAACTGCTAGCACCTTGGGGATCTAAATCCCAAACGAGGGTTCGATAACCCTGACTGGCCGCAATAAACGCTAAGTTAACCGCGCTCGCCGTCTTACCCACCCCACCTTTAATGCTATACAAAGCCACTATTTTCATTAAAACGCCTCAAGTGCATTGTTCATTTAGGAATCTGTCTAAAACAAGTGAATCCTACTTAAGCTTCTATTTTAACTTAATTATTCATGTCACTTTAGTAATTATGTGCGCCTGAATGCTTAGCACGATCAGATAATCTATATCAGCTTTTACCTATCCAAGACTTAACCTAAAACGGTAACGTCTTAAATGGGTAGTCGGACTATAACTAAGTATCCAAACAGCATTCAGTCTAATTTCCGCATGAAGATGAACCTTTAATAGTTTATAATCAACGCCTTTTAAGTATTTATCAGGCTAGTAACCTTTTACACCTGATACTAACTGTCATTGGTAAGCACCTCCATGCAAGAAATAAACCCGATTAAAAACAAAATTGCCGACTTAAAGAGCCGTGGTCTCTCTTTAAGGGGGTATCTTTGACTTTGACGTTAAAAGCGAACGCTTAATCGAAGTCTTACGCGAACTTGAGAATCCAAAAATCTGGGATAACCCAGAAGAAGCTCAAGCCTTAGGTAAAGAACGCGGACAATTAGAAGTCATCGTTAACACAATTAATGATTTAGAACGCGGCTTAGCGGACGCTGAAGAATTACTGCTTATGGCCGTTGAAGAAGACGACGAAGAGACCGTGGATACCGTCGTTGATGATTTAGAACATTTTGAAAAGCGCGTCGCCGATTTAGAGTTTAGACGGATGTTCTCAGGCGAGATGGATGCTAATAATGCCTTTTTAGATATTCAGTCCGGCTCGGGTGGCACAGAAGCACAAGATTGGGCGTCCATCATTGAACGGATGTTTTTACGCTGGGGTGAACGCAAAGGCTTTAAAACCGAATTAATTGAAGAATCTCAAGGGGATGTCGCGGGCATTAAAAGCGCCACTATTAGATTTGAAGGCGAATATGCCTTTGGCTGGCTCCGCACCGAAACCGGTGTACACCGTTTAGTTAGAAAGTCTCCTTTCGACTCCGGTAATCGTCGGCATACTTCATTTGCGTCAGTGTTTGTCTCACCAGAAATTGATGATGATATTGATATCGATATTAACCCCGCCGATATTCGTATCGATGTGTATCGCGCCAGTGGTGCGGGTGGACAGCACGTTAACAAAACTGAATCTGCTGTGCGTATGACGCATAATCCAACCGGAATTGTGGTGCAATGCCAAAGTGATCGCTCACAACACAAGAACCGCGATACGGCGATGAAGCAATTAAAAGCGAAATTGTACGAATTAGAAATGCGTAAACGCAGCGAAACCGCGCAAGCACTTGAAGATACTAAGTCAGATATCGGCTGGGGCAGCCAAATTCGCTCCTATGTGTTAGACCAATCGCGCATTAAAGATTTACGTACCAGTATTGAAACTGGAAACACGCAAGCGGTATTAGACGGCGATCTTGACCAATTTATTGAAGCTAGCTTAAAAAGCGGCTTATAAACTACCTTCATGAATAAAACGGAACTAGAAAATTTAGCAGCTATCCGGATTAAAGAGTCCGAAGTTCTTTTAACTGCTGATTGTTATGAGGGCGCTTACTATTTAGCTGGTTACGCGCTAGAATGTCTGCTTAAAGCGCATATAGCCAAGCAAGTTAGAGAGTTTGATTTTCCTAATAAAAAACTTGCCAATGATAGTTACACGCATAAACTTACTGATCTGGTAATTACCGCAGGATTGAAACAAACACTAACTGAACAAGAAAATAATAATGAACAATTTAAATTAAACTGGGCAGTTGTTATTAATTGGTCAGAAGAATCTCGTTATAAATCGACCATCACAAAAGAAGAAGCTCAAGATATTTTTAATGCAATTACAGATGATGAATCAGGAATACTGCCATGGCTAAAGAAATATTTATAACTCAGTGGTTTTCTAACGATATGCTTTCAGCGGGCGAGTCTTTAATAAAGCGCTTAGATGAATCAGATTTAAAAGTGCTGGCCGCTTTCTGGATTCAAGATGCCGAAGATAAAACCTGGAAATTGACAATAGTTTCACCACTCGTTGAAAGTTTAGGCCCTAGAAACTATTACAAATGTATTAATGACATTAATAGATCTGTAAGTCCTAATGAAGAAGTCATTGCATTGCACGACATCAGTGTCAGTAATACCGACAATCGTTTTGTTAAGGCCATAAAACACAGTGTGTTGGGAAACGCTATACTCAGAAACAATAGGCTGGGCAGGAATACGCTAGATGGGGTTTATATTGAAGATATGTACCTTTATAGAATAGATTGGAAGCTACTTGAAAATAATAAGCCCAACGCATCATCGGCAGATAGAGTCCACACAGTAAATCCTTAAAAAAATGTGCAAATTGAAAACAATTCTCTAATTGTATTAATCCTATATTCCATAACGTACTCCACGTTTTTATAACTTAACAACTAAAAATCATGTCAGATATTATTCAAGACGAACAAGAACAAATTAAACAACGCCGCAGCAAACTCAATGAATTGCGCGAAAATAATGGCATTGCCTTCCCTACTGATTTTCGTCGCACGGCGATTGCGGGGGAGTTATTAACTGAATACGGCGAAAAAACCAAAGAAGAATTAGAAGAAGCCGCCATCCGCGTTAAGTTAGCGGGCAGAATCATGACCCGCCGAGTGATGGGCAAAGCCAGTTTTGCCCATATTCAAGATATGTCGGGCAAAATCCAATTATATGTGACGCGTGATACCTTGCCTGAAGGCTTTTATAACGAACAATTTAAAAAATGGGATATCGGCGACATTATTGGCGCCGAAGGGGTATTATTTATTACCCAAACTGGCGAGCTAAGTCTTAAAGTGGATGACATTCGGTTATTAACAAAAGCCCTACGCCCATTGCCTGAAAAGTTTCATGGCATTGCCGATCAAGAGATTAAATACAGACAGCGTTATCTGGATTTAATCATGAGCGAACAATCGCGAGATACGTTTTTAATCCGCTCAAAGATAGTTAGCTATATTCGTCAGTTTCTAACAGATCGCCAATTCTTAGAAGTTGAAACCCCTATGATGCAAGTGATTCCTGGTGGCGCAACGGCTCGACCTTTTATTACGCATCACAATGCCTTAGATATGGACATGTACTTGCGTATTGCGCCAGAGCTGTATTTAAAACGCTTGGTAGTCGGTGGCTTTGAACGCGTCTTTGAAATCAACCGCAACTTCCGTAACGAAGGCTTATCCACTCGCCACAATCCAGAATTCACTATGCTGGAATTTTACCAAGCCTATGCTGAATACCACGATTTAATGGACTTAACGGAAGCCATGTTGCGTGGCATTGCGATTGAAGTTTTAGGCCAAACCGTAGTGACTTATCAAGGTGAAGAATACGACTTTGGTAAACCTTTCGTTCGCATGACGGTTAATGAATCTATCCTACACTTTAATCCTAACTTAACAGCCGCTGATCTTGAAACGCGTGAAGCAGCCGTTAATGTAGCTCAAAGTTTACATATCCCTGTGAAGGACGGTTATGGTCTAGGTAAAATTCAAATTGAGATTTTTGAGAAAACGGTAGAGAGTCGCTTAATGCATCCGACTTTTATTACCGCTTATCCTGTAGAAGTGTCACCGTTAGCAAGACGTAATGATGAGAACCCGCATGTTACTGATCGTTTTGAATTCTTTGTCGGTGGTAGAGAAATTGCCAATGGCTTTACCGAGTTAAATGATGCAGAAGATCAAGCAGCGCGTTTCCAACAACAAGTGGAAGAAAAAGAAGCCGGGGATGATGAAGCGATGCACTATGACGCCGACTATATTGTGGCGCTAGAACA
>CAIQNQ010000173.1 GCA_903873165.1 uncultured Methylococcaceae bacterium
GCCTCCAGTTGGGCAGAAAGTTACATAAGGTACAGGGCCAGCAATAGACTTTAACATCGGAATACCGCCGGCCGCTTCAGCAGGAAAAAACTTGAAGTGATCTAAGCCATATTCCATACCCAACATTAATTCAGATAAAGTGGCGATACCTGGAATTAAAGCAATTGTACTTGCTTTTGCTGCCGCTAATAAATTAGGTGTTAAACCAGGACTTATAGCAAATACAGCCCCGGCTTCTTCAGCTGCTTTTAATTGTTCTGGATTTGTGATTGTACCCGCACCCACAATCGCCTCCTTAACTTCTTGGCTAATCAAGCGAATCGCTTCTAAAGCAATCGGTGTGCGCAAGGTGATTTCTAACACTTTAATACCGCCAGCAACTAAGGCTTTTGCCAATGGCACTGCATCTTCAAGATTCTGTATCACCATCACAGGCATCACAGGGCCAGCGTTTAAAACGTCAGTCGGTTGAATTTTCCAGTTATTGGTACTCATGGTTTTACTCGCTAGTTTAATAATTAATGGTTTGTATTCAATTCGGCTTAATCTACTAAGAATAAGTTTGAAGCCCCAGTTTCAGCAGATGAAGCCCCTAATCTGAAGCCGCCAAACATTTCACGACCCATACCATAATGATGGTTTTTAGCTGTGTTTGGCACAGGAATACGGGCATTAAATTCAGCTTCATCTACCAATACGTTGATATTACCTGTTTGTAGGTTCATAGAAATAATATCGCCGTTCTGGACTTTAGCTAAAGGTCCACCTGCTTCACATTCTGGGCATAAATGGATAGCAGAGGGCACTTTACCAGACGCACCAGACATACGGCCATCAGTCACTAAAGCCACTTTAAAGCCTTTGTCTTGTAATACGCCTAAAGGAGGTGTCAATTTATGCAATTCAGGCATACCATTTGAGCGAGGGCCTTGGAAACGAACAACGGCAACGAAGTCTTTTTCTAGCTCACCGCGTTTAAAGGCGGCCAACATATCTTCTTGATCATCAAATACAATCGCAGGTGCTTCAATAATTTGATGCTCAGGCGCTACGGCAGATAGTTTAGAAATACCACGGCCTAAGTTGCCGTGCATCACATGTAAACCTCCACCGGTTGCGAAAGGTTTCTCTACAGTTCCTAATACTTCAGTATCTAAAGAGCTTTCTGGAACTGGTTCCCATGTCAATTTGTCGTCGATAATTTTAGGTTCTTGACGGTAGTTGTTCATACCGCGCTCATCTGCTACCGTTAAGATATCTTCATGTAGCAAGCCATTTCTTAACAACTCAGCAATCAACACCCCCATGCCGCCTGCAGCTTGGAAGTGGTTAACATCCGCAGGGCCGTTTGGATAAATTTTAGTGATTAAAGGCACGGCTTTAGAAAGTCTATCGAAATCATCCCAATTTAAGACAATACCTGACGCTCTAGCAATCGCAATTAAATGCATGGTGTGGTTAGTAGAACCTCCGGTTGCTAATAAACCAATGACGGCATTAACAATTGCTTTTTCGGAAACCATCTGTGCAATAGGGCGATAATCATTACCTAAAGCCGTAAATTTTAAAACTTGGGTCGCTGCAGCTTTAGTTAGCTCATCGCGTAACGGCGTGTAAGGATTAACAAATGAGCTGCCGGGTAAATGCAAGCCCATTATTTCCATCATCATTTGGTTACTGTTAGCTGTGCCATAAAATGTACAAGTACCTGGGCTATGGTAAGAAGCTGATTCTGCTTCTAACAATTCTTTACGACCAATTTGTCCAGTCGCATAAGCTTGGCGGGCGCGAGACTTTTCTTTATTCGTTAAACCACTCGGCATTGGGCCTGCAGGTACAAAGATAGCAGGTAAATGACCAAAACTTAGGGCGCCGATTAATAAGCCTGGCACAATTTTGTCGCACACGCCTAAATATAAAGCACCGTCAAACATATTGTGACTCATGCCTACTGCAGTCGCCATGGCAATTAAGTCCCGACTAAAGAGGGATAATTCCATGCCAGGTTGACCTTGGGTAATACCGTCACACATAGCTGGTACGCCACCTGCTACTTGAGCAACACCACCTGCCGCTCTAATGGCATCTTTGATCATATCAGGAGCGTATTTGTAAGGCTCATGTGCAGATAGCATGTCGTTGTAAGCCGTAATGATAGCAATATTAGGCTTTTGATCACCGGTTAAGTCCGCTTTTTCTTGCGCACTACAAGCCGCAAAACCATGAGCTAAGTTGCCACAACCCATACCAGAACGGATAGGGCCTTTTTTGGCTACAGAATCAATATATTTTAAATAAGCTGAACGTGTTTTATGGCTACGTTCAATAATTTCTTGAGTGACTTGTTCAATGACTGGATGCATAGTTTTTTCCTTGTTGAGGGTGACACGGAGGATTAATTATTCTTCCCAAGCTCTACCATCTCTGGCAATCAAAGCAACCGAAGCGACTGGGCCCCAAGTACCTGCAGAGTAGGGTTTTGGCGCATCTTGGTAGTGCTGCCAAGCGTTTTGTATAGAATCAACCCAAGTCCAAGCTTGTTCAATTTCTTCACGACTTAAAAATAGTGTTGGATTGCCACGCATTGCCTCTAGCAGTAATTTTTCATAGCCACCAAAAATACGACTTTCTTTAAAGGTGTCAGAAAAACTTAAATCTAATTTAGTTTTTTGTAATTTAATATGCTCATCGATACCGGGAATTTTATTGAGCATTTCAATTTCAACACCTTCATTGGGTTGTAAATGAATGATCAATTTATTGGGGGGTAACTCGCGGAAGCTATCTTTAAAAATATTGTGCGGTAACTGTTTAAAGTAAACCACGATCTCGGTACGTTTGCCGGTTAAACGTTTACCAGTACGCATATAAAAAGGTACACCCGCCCAACGCCAGTTATCGATATCAACTCGTAAAGCCACAAAACTTTCGGTAGTACTTTCAGTGTTAGCACCCTTTTCTTCAAGATAGCCGGGCACTTCTTTGCCCTTAATATAGCCCTTGATATATTGGCCGCGTACGGTTTTTTCTTCTACGTTTTGGGTTGTAATAGGCCGTAGGGCTTTAAGCACTTTTATTTTTTCGTTATGGATACTATGGGCTTCAAGATTAACCGGTGGTTCCATCGCAATAAAAGTTAGAATTTGTAACAGATGGTTCTGCACCATATCGCGTAACTGACCGGTTTTATCAAAATAATCCCAGCGACCTTCAATACCGACTTCTTCACCGACAGTAATTTGAATATGATCAATAGTATTGTGGTTCCAGTTCGTGGTAAAAATAGAATTAGCAAAGCGTAAGGCTAATAGGTTTAAAACGGTTTCTTTACCTAAATAGTGGTCGATTCGATACACTTGGCTTTCATCGAATACACTCGCCACTACATCATTAATTTCTTTTGATGAGGCTAAGTCATGACCAATAGGCTTTTCCATGACCATGCGAGAGGTTTCCGTTAATACGCCGGATTTGGCTAGCCCATGGCAAATGTTTTTAAATAAGAAAGGTGCCACTGCAAAATAATTGACCATAATTCTGTTTTTTTGGTCAATAACGGCATTAAGTTGTTTATATTGTTCGGGTTGAGTCAGGTCTATCTTTAAATAGGATAGTCTTGCAGAAAAACGATCCCAAACCGTATTGTCAATGGCATCGCCTAAGAAAGATTGTAAGCTCTTAAGAGCAATATCGATAAACTCTTCATTCTTAATTTCATGTAAATCTACGCCAATGATTCGAGTATCAGGTTCTAAAAAATTTGCATTTTCGAGGCGATAAATGGAAATAAGGAGCTTGCGTTTTGATAGGTCACCCAGGGCGCCATAAATTACTAAATCACAGGGGGTATATGTATTTTTGGCTTTCATAGGCTAGTCGTCCAGTAAAAGAAAGTAAGCTGGTATAAGAGAAAAGCGGTTGTTATTAAAATAACGAGGTTTTATTATCGCAGAAATTAACGTACGATGCTGTATTGATTGCAAGGTTATTGCGGTCTGTAGGGCTTTGGATGACAAAACTCTCTGAATATTATTACAAAATTAAGTCAGATGTTTTTCGAGGTTGGGATTAATTACGACAGCGTCCTTGCTGTCTTAAAACTGCGTACTTGCTGTGTAACTTCTATCTCCGAGGTTAGATATATCGTTTAGAAAAAATATTGCAAATAAAAATTTAAAAAAATGAGCTTAAAACTTAGTTTGACGATTGTTATACCAAGCGTTATACAGAGTACACATTCAACTTATTACTATGTGAGGTTAACATGCAAAAACGGCCATCTTTATTTAAAAAATTGACACTTGCCTTAGCACTATTACCGTTTATTTCAACGGCTGTTGAAGCAGATAAATTGACTATCGGACAAGTCGCTCCGCAATTTGAATTAAAAACCCAAGAAGGCGTTAGTATCGATTTGGCGTCCAGAAAAGATAAGGGCTGGACTGTCTTATATTTTTACCCCAAAGCCGGAACTCCAGGTTGTACCGCTCAGGCCTGTGCTTATCGAGATAGCATTAGTTTAATACGTAGTCAAAATGCTGAGGTATATGGCATTAGTACAGATGATGTTAAAGATTTATTATCATTTCATCAAAAACATAATCTGACATTTACGCTTTTATCGGATGCAGATGGCAAAGTGACAGAAGCTTACGGAGTAAAAATGCCAATTGTTAATTTTGCAAAGCGTTGGACTTTTATTATTGATCCCAGTTTAATCATCCGTTCTATCGATACTGATGTAGATCCTGTATTAGATGCTAAGCATGTGGCAGATGAAATTAGCAAATTAAAAGCCGGCAGTTAAATAATATTAGTTTCTAACGAATCTTTTGACAGTTCAGGGTATAGAATCGCCGACTCTTTAATAATTTCGGCGAGTCTTATAACACCTGGGCCAGCAAAATCAGGATTTGCGAATATCAAATACAAGGGCACTTCCAGAATAGCCCCTTCTCTTAAGGGTAATTGGCGCAGTTTGCCGGATTGTAATTCGGTTTGAATTTGGGCTTCAGGTAACCAAGCAAAGCCAAACCCCATACTGACAGCCTCGATTGAAGTAGCTATTTGACTGACTGTCCAACGTTGATCAACCTCAACGGTTTGGGTGTGTCGGTCGCGTTTATTGCCTGAATCTCTGACAACGATGTGCCGAAAAGACCGTAAATCTCGATAATTAAGCTCACGATCAAAATGATGCAATTCATGTTCAGCGTGAGCAACAGCCACCAAGCGGATACGCATTAACAGATCCCCTAAATAGCCTTTAGGCACTTGGGGAGAAATCACTAAATCTACTTGCTCTTTTACTAAAGCATCTGAAGTGCCACCCAATACGGTTTCAATTAATTCAAGGCGGGTATTAGGGCTTTCTTTGCTAAACCGATTTAAGCTACTTAAGAGTAATTGTGAGGGAAATAATATTTCAGCCGCAAGATGTATTTCGGCTTCCCAGCCGGCCGATAATTTATGCGCTGCGCGTTCTAAATCATTGGCTTCAGCTACCAAAGCGAGAGCCCGTCTATAAAGCATTTGTCCGGTGGGGGTGAGTATGGCTTTTCGTCCCTGAATTTCAAAGACTTTTAAATTTAATAAGGCTTCAATTTTTTGAACTGCATAGGTGACAGCTGATTGGCTTTTATTCAAGGATTCGGCTGCTTGAGCATAACCGCCAGCTTCTACTATGCTAATTAAAGCCCGCCATTGATCAAGTGAAATATGTGGAACCATGCAAATATATCTAAAAATTTGATTGATTAGAGCTAAATATTATACTTTTTTATCACTTCAATAAGTCGTTTAATACGCCTAACTTAATTAAACCGAGAAAACTTATGACAACTTTATTGCAAATTAATAGCAGTTTATTTTCTGCTAATGGACAATCCAGTCAACTTGCTGATGCATTTGTAGCGGCATGGCAGCAACGCAAACAAGGCAGGCAAACGCTCGTGCGTGATCTTGCCATTAATCCTATAGCGCATTTAGATGCAGAACGATTTACTGCATTTATAACACCAGCAGAAGGACGTACTGAAGTTCAGCAAAGTTATGTAGATGAGTCTGATGCCTTAATTGCAGAAATTAACTTGGCTGAAGTTATAGTGATTGGGTTGCCTATGTACAATCTAGGTATTCCTTCTACGTTAAAAGCGTATTTTGATCATATTGCCCGTGCCGGTATTACCTTTAAATATACTGAAAATGGCCCAGTAGGTTTGTTGACAGGAAAAAAAGTTTATATTTTTGCCGCTCGTGGGGGGCAATATGCCAATACCGATTGGGATACCCAAACAACTTATATGCGCCATTTTTTAGGTTTTTTGGGTATCACCGATGTTGAATTTATTTATGCCGAAGGTCTTAACAAAAGTGGTGGAATTAAAGAATCTGCCTTAGTTGAAGCCCAGTTAAAAATTAGTCAGTTAACTGCTTAAATTTTATTTGTTCTAATAAATATTTGTTGTACAGTGACTTAAATACCATGTTACAGAAGTCATTTAATCTCTTTTAAAATAAGGAAACCTACTCATGAAAAAGATAATGTTTTTAATTTTTACTGTGTTTATTTCTAGCCAAACTTTGGCAGCGCCAGAAACGTATGTAATCGATAATTCACATACATACCCCCGATTTTCTTATAGCCACTTTGGTTTTTCAACGCAATTAAGTCGTTTTGATAAAACTAGCGGCACTATCACATTAGATAAAGTTGCAAAAACGGGTTCAGTTAATGTAACTATTGATACAACATCGGTCGCTACAGGCTCCACTTTATTTAATGAACATATTCAAGCGGCGGACTTCTTAGATACTGCGCATTACCCAACAGCCAACTTTACATCGACTAAAGTTAATTTTGACGGAGATAAAATTGTTTCGGTTGATGGTAATATCACTTTAAAAGGAATTACAAAACCGATTACCTTAACGGTAAACAATTCAAAATGTGCCGTGCATCCTATGTTACAAAAAGATGCTTGTGGTGCTGATGTGTCAGCAGTGCTAAAACGTACTGATTTTAATATGGGTAAATATGCACCGAATGTGGGTGATGAAGTCACTTTATCACTGGCAGTGGAAGCAGTTAAGCCATAGTTGGGTTATAGTTTTAAATAACACATGCGGGTTTTTTGTATAATGATTACTCATAGTAAACAGGAGATGAAACCGTGAGTGGATTATATTACCCGATGTAGATCTGGATGGCTTGCTTGAATATTCGGTAGTATATACCGATCAAGCAACTAACCACATGTCTAAAGTATTTCAAGAAACGATGTGTGATATCTCGCGAATTTTAAAACTCGTTTACAACAGTTGCGTCTGGGACGATTTGGGTAGACATGCAAAAGTGCGGAGTGGATATTTTAATTAATGCGCCACAAAAAAACTGGAGCAGCTCACCGTGTTGCGGTTTAGTGATATTAAGTTCAGAAGCTCGAAAACGTATCAATGATACTAGAAGCACCAGTTTTGCCGAAGACCTTAAAAAATGGCTGCAAATTATGGAAACTTACGAGCAGGGCGGTCATGCCTATCACGCCACGATGCCTACAGATGCGTTGCGTACGCTTAGAGAAGTAATGCGCGAAACTGAGACTTATGGCTTTGCTAAAGTAAAAGATGAACAATTTCAGCTTGGAAACGCTGTCCGTTAAAAGTTCACCTTGAGTAACTGCGGATAGGGTAATACTGGTTATAGGCAGTGATGATAGCCGTTTACGAATTTCTGGTGGATGGTTTTTGATTATGTAACTGACCATATTTGTGTCCAGCATATTCGGAAGTTTGAATTATATTTTGATATGTATCAATGATATTTATCGTACAAGTTTATCTTTCTACCAACAGAGTATAGGGTTACATGCCAGACATAAAAATATCCGATTAATTCGGGGATTTTTATGTCTGGTGTTTAATATGCTTAGATTGGTAAATGTGTATTATCGGCTTAATTTTATTGAGCTATTAGAACAGTCGCCTGTATTTACAACACCTAAAAACGCATTAAGTTCTACTTTGCATTTTTCTATATTTAAGCCATTAGCGCCGTCGCTTGAAATATTGGTAACATAAGGGCCGGCAGTGGTGCAGCCAGCTAGAAGAGTAATAAAACTAGCTACGATTAATGCTTTCATATTTAAATCCTCAATGGGTTACACAGGTAAATTTTCAGATTGACCAATTATTGGTCAATCTAACGAAAATGATATTAAAACAGTCTATTAAAGTAGATACATGATACTTGTAAACAGAGTTATCCACAGCAATTGTGGGTAACCTTATTGCTGGGGACATGTTCTTTATTATTAGTACCTAGCTTGTAATCTCCGAAACCATCCAAAAAAGCCGATGACCGAACCAAATAACCAAACAGTGGCTGGAATGGGAACAGGTGCAGCCACCAAATTATTGTAGGTTACGGTATTGTATTGACTACTATACAGGTTTAATAAGGTTTGCGATGCGGAGTTTTGTTGGCTGATTTGTGAACCACCCACAACGCCAAAACAAGTCAAAGAAGCGACAGACCCAGCGCAGTTATTCGAGGAATAGCCTGTTGTATAACTCCAAGTAAAATCTGAAATTATGTTTACAGAATTGGTGGTATATTGCACTAACGCGGTTTCAAATGAAACTGTTCCCTGTGAGGCATTGACTACATCATAAGGAATATCTAAAAAATTATATTGTGTATTGGTATAACTCCAACCGTAGGGTGAACCGTTGTATCCAGGGATCTCACCATTAATTTTACCGTAATAACTGCCGCCATCAATGACTCCAGCAGGGTAAGCGTTGTCTGAATAAATTTGCAAAAAGGCATAATTACCACCTTCCGCTGTGTCAGTTAGATTAAAACCTCCCAAGATAATCGCGCCACCTGCCAAATTTGTTCGGCTGACAGGTTGGCCAGCACCGTCCCATAACACATTTTGGAAACTTAAACTCCCGATATTTTCACAGGGTGCGCCATTGTTGCAAACACTTGTAAGATCTGTATCACCTGGGGTTGGATCCGCGTAATAGACGGGCACGTTAAAGTTTTGTACAGCTCCGTTTAGTCCGCCGCTTGGGGTAATATACGAGTAAATATGTTCATAGGATTGACCTGTACCGAAGCCGATTGTCGCCATACCAACAGGTGGGGTTGTCGGTAAGCTAGTAATGGCCGAGAAGGCAGTTTGATTGAATGCAGCTAAAAATAAAAAGGTAAGGACTAAATAGGGCTTTCTTTTGGGTATTAACATAGGGATTATAAAGAAATGATGATGTTAGCAGTCAATATCTTGCATTAAGCTTTTTTGGATTTTCTGAATACGCCTAAATAACCAATAATACCACTCAAAAATAACCAAGAAGCTGCAGGTAAGGGAACGGCTGCGACAGCGGTATTGTTTAAAGTAAAGGCAAAATACCCAGGCATTGGTAAAAATGAAGCCCGTCCCACTACAAAATCCATTGAAGTGCTGTTACCAGTAGCTGAGTTAGCCCAGATAAAAGGATTATTGCCGGCACTGTAGTTGTTCACGACTGACAGCACATATAGATTACTATTGTTTAAAGTAATTTCTGAGGGTAAATCAAGCGTATAGGAATATAAGCCTGGGCTAATCAAAGCTTGATGAATTTGGGTAGAGGTATATGGCCCAGCAGTTGGCATCAATTCAGTAGGAACGTTTGCTGTTGTATAACTACCGCTAGTGCTAGTGACATTGGCTAGTCCACAGGAAGGGCAGATTGCAGTAGTTGAATGCAAGTCAACTGCAAAGTTAATATCTGCTTGGTTACCGTACCAAACAATTTCGTTGATAGTGGTACTGGCAGCAACTGAGAACGTGGCCCAAACTTGTTGGTCTGCATCTGAATTACCATTAAATCCGGGATCAGTAGAGAGATTAACATACGATGAATTCCAGCCAGTACCAGCAAGTGGTGCTTGATTGTAAACCAATGATGCGTAGGTTGTGGACGTTGTGAGTAATAAGATTGCAAGAGTGATTGTTTGTTTCATTTTAGCCTACTAATTTAATAAAAGTACCCGTAAATTGGTAGAACTCATAGATACGGGTAACTATTTTATTTGGGTTGAGTTTTTCTGTTAATGCATATATCATTCTTTAGCTCTCTTGTTTAATGCAACTGCTGATTGACACGAAGTTTTCGTTTTATAAGCCAGTTGTTTTATTGGTATGGAAGGGAAGGGATTAACATGGAATCAGTCATTGCATTCTTTGTTAATCCCAATTGATCTAATCTGAAATACTATTTACAGGTGTTGGTTGCTGGATTAAGTACCTTAGGGGCAACACAAACAATCGGTTTAGCAGCGATTGATAAAGCAAATAACTTAGAATTAGATTTTTTATTTTTATCAGTTACCGTAATGGTAAACGTTTTTACTCCTACGGTTCCGGCTGCAGGCTTCCCAGAAAGTACGCCACCAGCACTTAAAGTTAACCCTTTTGGAAGCGCTGGTGCAACTTTCCATGTAAATGGAGCTGTACCTGAAACAGCAGTTAATTGGAGGTAATAGATCGCACCTACAACACCTTTGTCTAGCGATTGGGTAGAAATAGTCGGTGTAGGGTTGTTTAGATTGCCATTAACGTCAGTAATGCTGATGGTATAGGCTTTAGTGATAGTCTTGCCGTCTGCATCAGTCGTATTAACACTAAAGGTGAATACACCAGATGCTTTCGGAGTCCCTGTTAAAATTCCTGTGATGGGATCAATGCTCAAGCCAGAGGGAAATTGACCGTTAGTTGTGATTTTGTAGGGTGTATTACCGCCAGAAACCACAGAACGCGCAACATATTGTTGGCCCACTTGACCATTATCAATAACTTCAATAGCCGTTAATGGAGCCGCTGCTGCAAAAGCAACCATGTTGGCACCAATATAATCGCCAACAATCGCATCAGTTGAGCAATCGTAGCTATAACTATTTCCTTGTGCATCCGTTATATCAACGGCTGTTAGGGCGAGTGATCCATGAAGATTATCTTTAGCAACTGCGTCACACATGGCTTCATGAGTTTCCCCATCAAATGACAGCGCTTTACCAGTATATTTGTAAAACTCATATTTACGCGTTACTTTTTCGTTTGGATTGATTTTTTCAGCGGCACCTACATGTGCAGCTTTGGGGCCAACAGCGTTTCCAACGGGTTCTTTTTGAACCAAATACCATTCGCTTTCTACCTGAGAAGGTTCGCCATTTTGCCAGTCAGGAATGCCATCACCATTTTTATCTTCATTAATTAACGCCCCAGCATCAACTGGTTTAGCACTATGAAGAGTTGTTTTGATTACTTTGACCCAATGAGGCGTTCCCCACTGCGTTGGTGCTGGTTCTACGGGTTCTTTTGGAGCAGGCATAACGGCAACAACTGCCTTTACAATGGGTGGCTGCACAACATTTTTGATGGGCGCTGGTTGAACAACGGTAGGTTGGAAAACGGGAATATTGATAGCCGGCGGTGGTGTTAAGAATCCAAGCGTTTCTGCTCTTACTAATGTTCCTGCGCCATTATCTACTAACCAATGATACGACACGGATTTAGGCGTAATAGCACTAGTAAAAATGCCGTTTACGAAATGTTCACAGCCATCAGTTGAAAGTGGATTGGTACATTGGTGTGCAGCTGTTACCATCCAAGGGAAAGTGGCGGCATTTGAAGTCGCGGCCCACTTATGCGTTGCATTATCATAAGGTGTTGTATAGCGAATAATTGTCTTTAGCGGTGTTGCAACCCCATTCACAGTGGCAGCGGGTATTTCTATTAAAGAAGGGTTGCCGTATCTGGAATAAGTCCAAGTGTATCCGATATCGGTACTATGTAGCCCTTCATATTCGATCTCAAATCCGTGGGCGTCTCTTCCTGTGTCATTAATAACATCAAAATTGCCTAAGGTTCCGTACATTACAGTAGCCTGTGAGGGTGTACTGAATGCCAAAAAGATTGGCAGGTATTTCAAGTATTTCATTTGTAGTTCCTTTTGGGTTGAAAAGAAAATTTTTAATAAACAAGACGTGCTATCAGATAGCAGTATGGCGAGGCAGAATATATCTTAGTTTTATATTCTACCCGACATTCCGCACCCCTGCTATTTAGAATTAGCATATAAGAGAATATGACGCTCACCGAGTAAGTTAAGCAGTTGATGATAGTAAGCGTTGCAGTTCAGTACGATGCTATCGTCACGCATTTCTTGTGGTAAATGCCCTAATAAATGCCCTATCCTTTGTTGATGTGCCACATCCACTTCAAAATTACCCACAAACACCATAGCGCTGATTAAATCAATTAATTTTACAGAGCCATCTTTATAAGCTTTTGCTTTAAATAACTCTTCTTCACCCGCCCTAACGGATTTAGAAGAAAGTTGACGTTGCACAACGTCAAGACCCTCTTCAATTTCGTTTTCATTCGTTGTTGCACAATATCGGCCTAACAAAAACTCAACCACATACGTGGGAACGGGGAATTGTTGCAGTCGCTGTACTTAAAAGAGTGGCTTTCGATTTTATATTTAAAACTGGGGTTAGGCATTCCTGCAGACTTAAACCACCGTGCTCATAATGCCTGCCGGCAATAAAAGAACTAATAGAAGGCGCCATTGCAACTGAAACACTTGGGTTCCAATGCCAAGCGACAACCAAACCATCAATACTGACAGACTCTTTTAATTGTGCACAACGCCCCCACAAAGTTTCAGTAGCTTGTTTAGGTAAACTAACTTTAGGCAATTCGTCCGGCACTAGTAACCAACCATGATCCGTGACTATTCTGATGTGTCTCCACCCGCCTGCCGCCAACTCAACAATACGTTCAACAACTTCATCCAGCAAAGAATCAATTCGTTGAGCTAATTTAAGTTGCTTAGCATGTCCTTCTTTATCAATATCACCGCATTCGGTCCACGCTCTTCCAGTAGCATCGCCTATCTCATCGTTGGCAATAAATTGCCAGCCAGCTTCTTCTAGTAATTTTTTAAGATAATATTGTGAAAACACCTTTTCTTCATCTTTTAAACTGGGCTTAAAATCAACATTTGTCGTGCGACCCGTAATCAGATTATAAATCGGTGTAATAGCCGCTTTAGCAGTTGAAGTGACAGTAGGTAGCGCAGACCAATTAGAACTTAACTCAACATCAAGATTTCTAGCTTGAAGCTTATCAACTAAGGTATGCGCAATATCAAAACGTAAGCCATCAATAAAAAAGACACACTCACCTTTTACAGAATATTCGGCGACTGCCTCATTTACTTGCTGAGTACCAGGGTAGCCCTTAGTCACAACCAAGGACTGAAACAAATCATTTACTTGAATTAACCAAGGCGTATAAATAACACTCAAAACAGACTTAATAAGCTCTTGATGCTTATTAAGCGTTACAGTTTTAAGCGCATCCAAAAATGCTTTATCAACTTGCCAATAAGAACTCTGATACAACTGAGCCATTTCTTGTGGTGTTAATCCACCCGGTATCGTCGCAGAACGTTCAGCAATAATAGCTAAATACGCTAAAGCATTGGCTAAAGGGGCATACCCCATTTTTGACCACACCCAAGAACGTAATTCAATATGTGATTTTTCTAAACTTAACACAGCAAGTCTTGCTTCAGTGGGTGACAATAAAGTAAGCTTTAATAAACTCTTCTCTAAACTGGCTTCTTGATTTAAGGTA